>JBDTIR010000601.1:0-3521 GCA_039936275.1 Isosphaeraceae bacterium
GCCCGGGCCAGAAAGATCACCAGCAATGCTCGCGTCAAACGAGTCGGCATCACTCGATTCGCCACCACAAAACGACAGCCAGGAAGCCTTCGGGCCCCGCCTTTGGCGTCCCTTGACCGACCTTTGATTTCTACCCGCGATTCGTGTGCCGATCGATTCTCTCTTAATCGCTCGGGGCTTGATTCGTGACTTTGTAATCGTATATTGTCTATTATATGGCGCATGGCGAGTTTCCGGTCAATCCCCTGGTCCTAGTGGTGGTTGCGCAAAATCGGCACACCACTTGCAGCCTTGATGGCCCGGGTTCTTTCGGAACCGGGGGAACGACGGACGACCTCCCCACGCCAAATGGCGGATCGAGTGGCCGCCGAGCATCGCCGACGAGGCCGGATCGCACATTCTAATTGAGACTTGTGAGCCATGAGCGGCCGACACGATTCCCCCCGAAATCGCCCCGGGTTGATTTCGTTGTCGCATCTCGCTCGGGGCAGTCGGGTCGTTCTCTGGTTCCTCTCCGTCCTGGCTTTGGCCTGGTGCGTTGTTCCGCCCGAGCTGTCGTCGTTGTCGCGATCCGACGCTGTCTCCCTGTCGGCCGATCATCCAGGCTGGTCTCAGGCCGACGCTCGGCTGGAACTTCCGCCATCGCCCGTGGCGGAAGACCCGGGATCGACGCTCGACCCCAACGAAATATCCGACCCCCGCGAATTCTCCCCCTTGACGGCCCCAAACCGGCCGACTCCCCGGGCCGACTGGCGACCTGCTCCGACTGTCCGTCCATGGCGCGGACCACGCCTCCTGGTCCCCCGCGTCTCGCCTCCGGTGTTGAGGGCGACGATCATCCTTGAGCCGCGGCCACAACGAAACCATTGTGACTACCACAAGGTTTTTTGTTGCTAATAATCGAAACATCGTCGCGCGTCGTTTGATCTCGATTCCCTGGCCGTTGGGCCGTTCCCTCTTTTGGGGAGGTAGATCATCGTGACAGACCAAATCATGACAAACCCAGCGCCGCGCACGGCGGCTCGCGATGTGCCGGCAAAACGGCCCGGGCGCTCCCGAAAGTGGCTATTTCTGGCCTTGCTGGTCCTGATCGCTGGGATCGGGGGGGGGTACTGGTACCTGCATCAAGGAGGGAAACCCGCGAAGGATGCCAAGCTGGCCGCCTCGGGAACGGATACGAGCGGCCAGACCCGCGTCGAGGTGACCCGCCCCAAGGCCGGCGGGATCGCACGGACGGTGGATCAGATCGCCTCGATCCACGCCTTCGAGTTTGCCGAGCTGCACGCCGAGGTTTCGGGGTTCCTCAAGAGCCAGAAGGTGGACATCGGCGATCAGGTCAAGGAAGGGGACGTTCTGGCGGTGATCGCCGCTCCTGAGTTGGAGAAGGCCGTGGAGGTGGCCAGCGCCGCCTTGGAGCTGGCCAAGGCCCAGGTCAACCAGGCCGAGGCCAAGATCCTGACCGCGCAGGCTCAGCAACAGGCCGCCGCCGCCGACGTCAGCCAGGCCGAGGCCGACGTCGAGCGGTTCGTCGCCAGCCGGAAATACCGCGAGAAGGAACGAATCCGGATCCGCCAGTTGGCCAGGTCCAACGCTGTCGAGCAGAAGCTCGTCGATGAGCAAGAAGACCAATACGAGGCCGCCGTGGCCGCCGAGCACTCCGCGGAGGCGACCGTGCGCACCAACAAGGCCAAGCTCGTGGCGGCCGGGGCCATGGTCGAATCAGCCAAGGCCGACCTGGCCGAAGCCAAGGCTAACGTCGACGTGGCCGCCGCCGCCCTGGCCAAGGCCCAGGTCTACGTTGATTACACCAGGATCGTCTCGCCCTACACTGGCGTTGTCACCTTGCGCAGCTTCCACCGTGGGGACTTTATCCCCTTGTCCTCGGAAGGGAACTCCACCCCTTTGCTCGCCGTCGCGCGCACCGACCCGATGCGGGTCGTCATCATGGTGCCCGACCGTGACGTGCCGTTCACCGACGTTGGCGACCCGGCCGAGATCCACGTCGACGCCCTGCCCGGCGAGGTCTTCCACGGCAAGGTCTCTCGGTTCGCCAGCACCGAAGACCCGGCCGACCGCACCATGCGCACCGAGGTCGATCTACCCAATCCCGACAACCGGCTGCGTGACGGCATGTACGGTGGGGCGACGATCATCCTCGAACCCCCTTCGCCCAAGGCGTTCACCGTGCCGGCCTCGTGCCTGTTTGACCCCGAGAATGGCGAAGGGGTCGTCTACGTGGTCCGCGACGGCAAGCTCCACAAGACGGATGTCACCTACGGCAAGGACAACGGCGTCAAGATCGAGATCCTTTCGGGCGTGAGCGCCGATGACGATGTGGTCGCCCGTTACAACGGGGCCGTCGCCGACGGCGCCCCGGTTCAGTCCGTACCGTTTAAGGAGATCGTTCGGGTCGACAAGGCCAAGGAATAAGACGGAACAGGGGCCTCCAGAGCCGATTCTTTATGAGAGAGGACCAGGGACCAGAACTCGACGCGGGGCGGTCAAGCGCCCCGCTGATTCTCCCGGCGGTCCAGGATCGGATGGGCGTTGGATCGACCGCCTGGAACGGCCGATTAGACAACCGCCGATTCATGGAGCATAGTCACTGTTGATTGATGGGGCGACGATCTTGGCCGTCCCCAAAGGCTCGATCAAGGAGGATCGCCAGATGTCCGCGAAACGGTCGCAACGCCGGCCGGCGCTCGAGTCCCTTGAGGACCGCCTGGTCTTGAGCGCCGCCGCCAATACCCTGTCCACAGCCCATGGCGTGGTCGCCAGGCCTCGCGAAGTCTCCCAGACCGTCTCACCGATCCAGGAAGCCAACCTGGCTCGCCCCAAACACTCGACGATCATCGCCTTGTTCGCCAGGCCCAGCCCCGGCAGCCGGCTCGATCCCAAGATCGTTTCGACCCGGGGGCCAAACGGCGCTCACTTGCCGATCCGCCACGGGGCCCCCTTCCGGGCGGGGATGCACCCCGCGGCGGCCTTCACCAAGGTGAGTCAACCCGGCCCCTTGACGACCGGCGTCACCGGCAGGGACGGCACGACCGGCGGTTATGGCCTCAGTACCACCCTGCCGGGCGACATTAACGGCGACGGCAAGGTTGACCTGAGCGATATGCAAGCCTTCGCCCCCGCCTACCTGAGCCATATCGGCGACGGCTTCTATAATCCCGCCGCCGACGCCAATCACAACGGCTTTATCGGTCAGGGCGATGCCAAGCTCATGGTGCGCAACCTCGCCCCGATCACGCCCAGAATACCGCTGAACGTTCAGGTCGCGCTCGCCCCCGGTCAGTACGTGCATAACTCGGGCTTCATCGTCTCTGGCGGCATCACTAACCGGAAGGAGATCACGATCGTCGGTAAGACGACGCCGGGCTCGGCCATCTTCGTCGATTCAGGACTGGGCGACTTTTCCTTCACCGGCCCGTTCCTCACCACCGACGCCCGCGGCAACTTCTCGCTTCAGGGCACGAACAAAGAGGGTCTGACCAACTACCAGTTCCTGGTTATTGACC
>JBDTIR010000602.1:0-14626 GCA_039936275.1 Isosphaeraceae bacterium
CGCCGAGGCCCGGGGGATCACCGGCAAGGCCGTCACCCCCTTCTTGCTCGCCCACGTCCACCGCGCCACCAAGGGCCAGAGCCTTCAGGCCAACCGCGCCCTGATCGTCGCCAACGCCGCCTTGGCCGCCTCGGTGGCCCTGGCCCTGGCGGACAAGTATCGCGAGCCGTCTGCATCTACCGCTTTACCTCGTCGGGCGGGCCAAGGCGAAACGTCTTGAGCATGGCCTCGATCCCGTCGCGAAAGACCAAGGGGGCCTCTCCGGTCGTGGTCGCCCCGACGGTCAAGCTGGCGTTCTGGCTGAACTGGACGGCGTAGTCGAAGAAGTACATCCCGTCAGGACCGCCTCGGGACGAAGGGCGTGCCGCCGCCGAAGCGCGAACCGCGCGCATCGATTCAGGCCAGCCGGCAAGGGCCTGAGTCGCCCCCGGGATGATTTCGAGACCAAGTTTACTCCGCGGCTGGGCGCGCCGCTTGAAAAACTCGTCCGACGACGTCTTCCCCTTGGGGGTAAACGTCAGCTCCACCAGGTCTCCCCCGGATTCCCGACGATGGCCAAGATGAATCACATCAAGACTCTCCCCACGGATCAGTAACAGGTCCTGGGGATGACGGAACGTGAACCGACCCTTTAAATCAACATACGTCAGCCAGGAATTCTCCTCGGTCGCCTCGGGAGGAGCGCCCGGGGCGGTCAAGCTGGCGGCGTCGGCGTCCAAGCGTCGTTCCAGGATCAACTCTCGTTTGATCATCTGTTTCAAGCGTTCTTCGCCGCGCTTCGGGCCGACCTCGACAGCCGTCGACGACTGCCCCAGGCTGATCTTCACGATCGCGCCTTGGGCCTCGACCAGATCCTTCTCGTCCTTCTTATCGCTCGCTCTGGACGGCTGCGGAGCAAAGGCGAAGAGGACCCGGGCGCGGACCAGGGTATCCCCCACCTGGGTCGATACCCGGCCCGACACGTCGATCACGGCGACCTGGCCGGTCCCCTTCGGCTCGGCCTGGATCGCGCTGAGCTTGCCGATCAGACCTCCGCCGCTAAGATTCTGACCGATCAGTTCCTCGGCCCCTTCAGGCGGAATATCCCAGCTCTCACCGATCCGTCTGGGATATTCCGGCAGGACGAAGGCCAGGTTCGGCACGAAGACCGTTTCCAGGGCGAATTGATACTCCGCTTCGAGCAACCGACGGCCGGGCGTCAGACTCAAAATTAAAGGGGCGTCACTCGATCGCTTTTGATACCAGATGGTCAGGCCGTCCAGAAGCTGATGGCCCAGAATCTTGGTGAAGGGGTCTTGCGAAGCCCGCATGGTTTCATAGCGCCGGACGAGGGCTGTCACGTTCCGCTCGTCGCCGAAGCCGAGCTGAACCGGCCGCTCGGTGTAAACGGTCTGGATCGATCGTTGCGTCCGCCTGGGGGCTCCTTGGGCCACCTCGTTAACCTGGTTCTCGGTCTCCCGGAAGGCCACCCGATAGGCCCCGATGGCACCCGGCCCCCCCTTGGTGGAATAGGATTCGAACAGGTGATAGCGCGTAACCAGATCGGCCACGACCCCAGGCTGCGGACCATCGGCTGGCGGCCCGGCGTCGGTCGGTTCCTGGGCCGTCGCCGCCTGCCAGGCAATCGCCCCAAGCACGAACCAGGCTAATCCGACCACAACCCCGGCCCGTCGTTTCCCAATCGCGCCGCTGGACGGACATGATCGCATCGCCGACTCCCCTTTTTTTTGATCGTAAAACCGTTGGATCGTCGTAACGCTTACCCTTTGACCCGCGTTCGCTGGTTGGGAATTCCGGCAATCGAGATTTTCGCCCTTCCCTTGCTTACGAATCAACACGCAAAAAGGCTCATCCACCTACTCGGTGGGAGCCGGTGCCGCAACGTCTTTCCATTCCACGGAGCCGATCAATTGCGCGTCCTGGTCGGCGAACGCCTTGGTCTGGGCCTGTCCTAAGGTAAACGTGGCCACAAGCTGGTCTCCGGCAGGACTGGCTAGAAGATAATAATACCAGAGAATGCCGACTTCTCCCTCAAGCCCGGCGACCGCGACCCGGTAGCGAAACCCGCCGCCAGGGGGACCCTCGACCTCGCCCGCCCCCAGGACCTGGCCAAACCGCGTTCCAAGGGCGCGACGGATGTCGTCTCGGAACTGGTTCGGGTCTTGATGCCGCCCCTTGCCGGCCTCGGGGCCGACCGATAAATTGCACTGCGCAACCACCTCCCCTTGATCGAGTCGCTTGAGCACGGCAACCCGACGGTCATCCCAGAACAAATGCCAGCTCCGGTCGTGCAGCAACGTGTACTTGCCCTCCGGAGGCTCAAAGAGCAAGAGCAGCCTGGCGGCCGAAGCGTCGGTCGGCAACTCGCCCAAAATCTCGTCGCCCAGTTCCGGCGGCGTCTCGGCTGTGCGTTGATCTACGGTCAAGGTACTGGTCATCTCTAACCCCGCCTCGACCGGCCCTGCCTTGCGAACCTCGCGACGCGAGAGGTTCAGCCCGGTGAACCGACCGATTTTACGATCAAACGTGGCCTGACCGTTGAAGGTGATCGCCCCTTCACCACCGAGCGCGGCCCCTCGAACCTCTCCTTTGAGCTTGAGAGTCGCCGAGCCATCGTCAAGGTCCTCCAGGGTCGCCTCCAGCCGGTTCGAGGCCAGCGCGTCGTAGCCGCTCAACGACCGCGCGGCGTCGGTCCCAACGGTCCAGTGGTCCCCCTTCGACACTGGCTTCGCCGGCAAAAGGGCCGCCAGCATCAAGGGGTCGCCCGCCCCTTCGACCAGCTCCAGCTCCGACCTCGTGAGCGGCCCCCCCGGGCTGAAGGCCCTGATGTGTCCCGCGCGCCGCTCCACAAACAGAAGTGACACCTCGGGCCGGATCTGAGAGGCCGACGGGCGAATCTCTCCATTGATCGCCGACGCCGCCCGGGCCACCTTCCTCGCCACCCTGCTCGCGCCGCCGTCGGCACCAACGGCAAGAACTTTCTGAACAAAAGTCAGCCGCGTTTGGACCTTCAACGCAAGCGCCTTGGACGGCTTGGCGTCGGCCTTGCCGGGCGTGGCGTTGGGCCGATACAGCCCCTCAGCCTTCAACTCCACCAGAGCCTGCGTCACCTGGCCCACCTCAGCCCGCTCGCGCAGCGCAACCGGCGCGTCGGCCCCGACCAGATTCGCCCCTTGACTGAGCCAGAGCACAAGGCAGATTACGCAAACTCTCTGAATAGCCATCCTTAGCTCCTTTCCAAGCCGGTGCCGCAAGGATTTCCCGAGTCTCACTCTAGTAGGCCTCATCCCACCCTGTCAAATCGCCGATCAAAGTGGTCTCAAGAGCCGCCAACCCAGAAGGTGGACACACCCCAAGACGCCGATCGTCTCTTGGGCCGGACTTTTCGAAAAAACCGGATTCCCAAGCGATCCAAGGCCACTCCGGTTGCGTAATGAGATTGGCGAACCTTGTCAAGAGTGAGTGCGTCAAAAGCTTGGAGCGGAACCTCAACTCAATCATGCGACCTGACCAAGAAATCGAAATAAACTGGGAAAAATGGAGAGATACCCCCTTGACGATGTGGACAAGAAGATCCACTATTAGAGAGTCTGATCCAACAGGGATGTCCCTCGCACCCGGTTGCGGAGCTTGCCGCCGACTCAAAACAAGAACCAAGGCGGAGGTCTGGCCAAAAGTCGGCCAAGAACTAAGAAAAACCACCATTGACGAGCGTTGACGGTCAAGAATCGCGAAATCTATAGGTTTGCCACCGTCACATGGACGCCCCGGCATCGTTTTAATTGTACCGTTGAGATTGTCCACGGCCCGGAGTGAGGACCAAAAGGGATGGACAGCGGGTATCGCCACCCGGTGCTCAAACAACTGGCTCGGTTCGCTCCCAAGGAGCGTCGGCTCCGCTGGATCGACCAGGCCGAGGCCCTCCTGACCGAGATCCGGCCGGAGACGGGGTATCCTTACGACTATCTTTGCTTTCGGATCACGGGGTATCGCCCTGAGGAATCCTCGACATTGGTCCTGGAAGGGACCGACGTCAAGCACGACCTCTGCCTCTTTTTGGAAGAACTGTCCAGGACCGTCAATCAGGAAGTCAGTCAGGTCGGCGAGCCGATCCTGACGGTCGATGCGATCAGCCGCAAGTTCCAGGTCTCAACCCGGACTGTCAGCCGATGGCGACAGCAGGGCCTGGTGGCGCGACGGTTTCTCATCGACGGCCGTGTTAAAGTCGGATTCCTCGAATCGAGCGTCACGCGATTCGTGACCGACCACCGTGATCAAGTCGATCGCGGAACCCGCTTCCGACAACTGACTGATGAGGAGCGCGACGAAATTATCCGCCGCGCTCGTCGTATGGCGTCGATCGGCGGCCAGGGGCGCCTGGCCGAGATCGCGCGGAGGATTGGACGCAAGATGGAACGTTCCGCCGAGACTGTCCGCACCACCCTGAAGTCGTTCGATCGCGATCACCCCGACCGTGCGATCTTCCCACCCACCACCACGACCCTGGCCGAGGAGGCCAAGGCCGAGATCTACAAACTCTACCGTCGAGGCGTCGCGGCCGAAGTCCTGGCCAGCCAGTTCCGCAGGACCCGCTCCAGCGTCTACCGGGTCATCAATGAAATCCGCGCCCGCCGCTTGCTGGACCAGAAGCTCGAGTTCATGCCCCACCCGAGCTTCGACGACCCCGCCTCAGCAGCCGAGATCCTCCGCCCAACACCTATCCCGGTCGAAACCCGGGCCCCGCGCAAAGTCAAGGCCCCTAAGGGGTTGCCGCCGTATCTGGCCAGCCTCTACGAAAACCCGCTCTTGACCCGCGAACAGGAAGCCCACCTGTTCCGTAAGATGAACTACCTCAAGTCGCGCGCCAACGCTCTCCGCGAACGTATCGACCCGGCCCGCGCCAAAACCACCGACCTGGACCGCATCGACCGACTTCAGGAAGACGCCCTGGAAGTCAAGAACCAGATCATCAGTGCCAACCTCCGCCTGGTCGTCTCAATCGCCAAGCGACACGTCGGCCCCTCGAACAACTTCTTCGAGCTCGTCTCCGACGGTAATATGTCCCTGATCCGCGCCGTCGAGAAATTCGACTACTCACGCGGCAACAAATTCAGCACCTACGCCTCGTGGGCGATCATGAAGAACTTCGCCCGAACCATTCCCGAAGAAAACTACCGCCGCGATCGCTTCGTCACCGGCCACGAAGAAATGTTCGAGGCCGCCGCCGACAACCGGATCGATGAACACGAGTACGAGAGCGCCCAGAAACGCAACCAGGAAGCCGTCAAAGGCATGCTCGGTCGGCTCGACGAACGCGAACGACGAATCATCATCAGCCGGTTCGGCATTGACGGGACCAAAGAACAAACCCTGGAACAACTCGGCAAAGAACTGGGAATCACCAAGGAGCGCGTCCGCCAGATCGAGTCGCGCGCTCAAGACAAGCTGCTCAAGATCGCCAACGAGGCGAAACTCGATCTCCCAATGCTCTGAGAGCCAAGCCGAAGCTCGTCCCACGGAGGAACCCACGATCAAGAGCCGACGGACAACGAATTGAAGCGAAGGAGTCGAGGAAGGAACCAACGACGAACCAGAACTCCTTCGCCTCAAGTCGATCGGTCATAAATTCCGACATGTCAAGGATTTCCGATCTAGCGCAACAGAAAGCCCAGGCGACGAGGACCTCCTAAAATCCGGATTGACCCATTTTTCTGGACTGGCCTCTTGCCGAGAGCCGCCAGGCCGATTATGATACTTCTCGCCTTGACGTTACCGAAGATACGATGCGCTCCATAGTGAATCCGATGGAATCAGGTGGGGCCGATTGATTGAGGCGCGGTCGTCGCAGCCCGGACGGAGTCATCCGGAAGGGTCAAGGCGGATTTGGGTGTATTGATTTTCGATCGCTTCCACATTGACGTCTCTGTGAGATCATGTTAGAAGTTTCCACGGCTTATCGGTCGCTGGCGTAGCTCAATCGGCAGAGCACCGGTTTTGTAAACCGACGGTTGTGAGTTCGACTCTCACCGCCAGCTCTGTAGTGCCTACGTTCAGGCCTTCGCCTTTGTCTGGGTGGATACCCAAGCGGCCAAAGGGGCCAGACTGTAAATCTGGTGGCAATGCCTTCGCAGGTTCGAATCCTGCTCCACCCATTCCACCCTGAAGAGGCTAATCGCCTCAACAGTTTTAGCAAAGAGAGACGAGAACGGAATTGGGACAGACAACGCCGCTCGCAACAGGTTCGTTCGCGGGTGTAACTCAATGGTAGAGTACCTGCCTTCCAAGCAGGCAACGTGGGTTCGATTCCCATCACCCGCTCTTGGAATCTGGACCATGATCGAGGTTCTGGCCAGTCCAGGCCGTTGAGACTCCCAAGGTCCAGACGAATCCAGCCGTTTCAAACCAGGATCGGAACCACAACGAGACTGAACTTCAGAAAACCACGAACTAGCCTATGCAACTCCGCTGCCGTAGCTCAGCTGGTAGAGCGCGTCCTTGGTAAGGACGAGGTCCTGGGTTCGAATCCCAGCGGTAGCTTTCGGACCTGTCGCCAGGTCCGGACAGTGACATGTTTGTCGGACCCGCGGTCGGCCCTCCGCCGCGGAGTCGTCCGCTTCAAAAGCGGACCTCCTTGACGTGTGGGGCGGCCGGGTGGGTCTCTGCCCGCGGCCCACGGTGATGCCTTCCGGCCCTGAGCCAAAGTCGAGCCAAGCCAGAAAAAGCAGGAGTTGTGATGGCCAAGGAAACCTTCACCCGGACGAAACCCCACGTCAACGTGGGTACCATCGGGCACATTGATCACGGCAAAACTACCCTGACGGCGGCCATTCTGGCCGTCCTCGGAGCGCACGGCAAGGCGAAAGTCAAGTCGTACGCCGATATCGCCAAGGGCGGCACGGTTCGTGACGCCACCAAGACCGTCACGATCGCCGTCTCGCACGTCGAATACGAAAGCGACGCACGCCACTACGCCCACATCGACTGTCCCGGGCACGCCGATTACATCAAGAACATGATCACCGGTGCCGCCCAAATGGACGGCGCGATCCTGGTCGTCTCGGCTGCCGACGGCCCGATGCCCCAGACTCGCGAGCACATCCTCCTGGCCCGCCAGGTCGGCGTCCCCGCCCTGGTCTGCTTCCTCAATAAGGTCGATCTGGTCGACGACGAAGAATTGCTCGAACTGGTCGAGATCGAACTGCGCGACCTGCTGAAGCACTACGGCTTCCCTGGCGACGAGATTCCGATCACTCGTGGTTGCAGCCGACCCGCGCTCGAGAATCCGACCGGCCCCGAGGCCGATCACATTCTCGCCCTGATCAAGACCATGGATGATTATATTCCCGAGCCCGAGCGCGACATCGACAAGCCGTTCCTGATGCCCGTCGAGGACGTCTTCTCGATCAAGGGGCGCGGCACGGTGGCCACCGGCCGGATCGAGCGCGGCAAGATCAAGGTCGGCGAGGCGGTCGAGATCGTCGGTTTCGACCAGAACAAGAACTCGGTCGTCACCGGCGTTGAGATGTTCCAGAAGATTCTCGACGAAGGGATCGCCGGCGACAACGTCGGGGTGCTCCTGCGTGGAGTGGAAAAGAACGACATCGAGCGCGGGCAGGTCATCAGTAAGCCCGGTTCGATCACGCCGCACACGAAGTTCGAGGCGGAGGTCTACGTCCTGTCGAAGGACGAAGGGGGTCGACACACGCCCTTCTTCAAGAACTACCGGCCACAGTTCTATTTCCGGACTACCGACGTGACCGGCTCGGTCCTGAACCTGTTGTCCGAGGACGGCAGCGAGGCTGAGATGTGCATGCCCGGTGACAACATCAAGATGACCGTCGAGCTGCATACACCGATCGCTATGGAGCAGAACCTTCGGTTCGCCATTCGCGAAGGCGGTAAGACTGTCGGGGCCGGCGTTGTGACCAAGATCTTGCAGTAAGCCTTGAGTGTTTGATTCGATCCGAGATCGACGGATCGTTGGAGGCCTTGGTGCCGACCTTGGTCCGTTGATCTTGGCTCTCTTGGAGTGGTTTGATGCGCGAATATGTCTGGCTGGAATGCACCTCCTGCGGGGAACGAAATTACCGGACCCAGAAGGAGACGCGCGGTGCCGAGCGTCTGGAGCTGAAAAAGTATTGCTCACGCGAGCGGCAGCACACGACACACAAGGAATCGCGCAAGAAATGAACCAAAGGTGGCGAGTTTTCGCCGCCGTCTGGTCCGTTACGAGCGTAGCTCAACTGGCAGAGCACCGGTCTCCAAAACCGGGGGTTGGGGGTTCGATTCCCTCCGCTCGTGTTCCTTTGGACTAAGGGCCCTGAACCGCGCATTGGCCAAGCACCGACAAGAACGTCTCGGTTGCCGTGCGTGATGATTCCTGGCTACGCAACTACCTCTGGTGGGTTATATGGGCAAAGTGAAAGACGAAGCACCGGCCAAGTCAAGTAAGTCCGCGTCCAAAGGCGGAGCAATGAACGGCGCCGTCCAAGGACTCATGCCGTTCGTGCTAAACCTGTTCCGCGCGACCATTCCCAAGCCCAACCAAGGGAAGCAAGCACGGCTCTGGACGGCCGTCGGCATGGCCCTTCTGGTCGTTGCCGGAGTCTATCGCCTCTATGTCACCCAACTTGGCGACGCCTCTCCCTTGACCCGTTACGGCACCTCGGCGGCGCTGGGCCTGGTTCTCGGTTGGCTCGTCTTTCGGATCGTGCAGTATCCGCCGTTTGTTGACTTTTTGATCGCCACCGAGGCCGAGATGAACAAGGTCTCCTGGATTAGCCGGGATGATCTATACCGGGCGACGACGGTCGTGCTGACCTCAGTCGTGATCATGGCCTTGTATCTGTTCCTGGTTGACTGGGTCTGGTCGCTCTTGCTTCAGCAAATCGGCGTTCTGCGGTTCACTGATACCTCATCGCTTGGTTCCACCGCCTGATCTAGAGCTGCGCCGAACGAACAGGGCAACTTACGGTTTTGCCTCGGCCGGGGCCGCTACCCCGGCTTGTTGATTCTTGCACCCCCTGACTTTTTCCCCCGACTGCGTGGCCGCTCATGAGTCACCCGACCGACGAGACCGACGGATCGATCCCGACGCCGACCCCGCCTGCTGCGGACGAGCCGTCGTCCGAGACCTCGGTCGGCGTCTCCAATGTGTTCGAGGTCGAGGAAACCGCCCCCGACGGCGGAATTCCGACCCCCTCGGCGAGACCGTCCACGGTCCACCCTGTACGCGACGAACCGGTTTCGACCGCTCGCCCCGCGCCAGGGCCTCCTCTCGTGCTCGACGACGACGAAGAAGAACCGATCGACCTGGTCTGGTACGTCCTCAAGGTCCAGAGCAGCCGCGAAGACCGGATTCGCGACGCGCTGGAACGCCGAGTCAAGATCCAAGGCTTGGAACGCTACTTTGGCCGGATCGTGGTGCCGACGGAGAAAATCACTGAGATCCGCAACAACAAAAAACGGATCGTCGAACGGAAAAGCTACCCCGGCTACATCATGGTCCAGATGGAGCTCAACGAGAAAACCTGGTTCACCGTTCGCGAGACCCCGGGCGTCGGCGACTTCGTTGGCGCCCACGGCACCCCGACCAAGATGACGGCCGAAGAAGTCGCCAAGATGCTCAATCAGGAGGAAGAGAAGACCACGGCCGAAGCCCCCAAAGTCCGCATCGATGTCGAACGCGGCGACCGGGTCAAGATCAAGGACGGTCCGTTCGAAAACTTCGAAGGCTCGGTCGAGGAGGTCGTCGAGCAGCGCGGCCTGGTTAAGGTCATGCTGATCATCTTCAACCGGCCGACGCCGGTGGATCTGGAACACTGGCAAGTAGAACGAATCTGAGGTATTGCGGATCGCGGCTCAACGGATCGCGGTCTTTGTCAACCGCAATTCATCATCCGCAATCCGTAGTCCGCAACGAATAAAGGGCGGTCGATGGCCAAGGTAATGACGGCGAAAGTGAAGCTCCAGTGCCCCGGTGGCCAGGCTACCCCCGCGCCTCCGGTTGGACCGGCCCTCGGGCAGCACGGAGTGAATATCGGTCAGTTCGTGATGCAGTTCAATGACCGAACCAAAGACATGAAGGGGACGACCATCCCCGTCGAAATCACGATCTACAACGATCGGTCCTTCGAGTTCATCACCAAGAGCCCGCCCGCCGCCGTGTTGATCAAGCAGGCGCTCGGCCTGGCCTCGGCGTCGAAACTGCCCGGCAAGGAAAAAGTCGGCACAATCCAACCAGACCAGATTCGCAAGATCGCCGAGACCAAATTCAATGACCTCAATGCCCGCGACATGGACCACGCTTGCCGGATCATCGCCGGCACCGCGCGGAGTATGGGCGTGGATGTCAACAGTTGAGTGATTGATTGATCCCCGATCGGCCTCGTTCCAACGGTTCAGCGCCGTCAATGCCGTTCGGATCTGTGTAGACAACCCTCCGTTGCTAACGGAGGGGTCCAACGCCGGCGCGACCGCCCGCCGGAATCACGCGGGACCGTTTGTTCTGGGGCGGCAGTTCCCAACGGGAGCGATCACTTTGCCAAAATATTCGAAACGCTTTCGAGCGTTGAGGGAGCGGGTCAAAACGACCGACCCGATCCCTCTGGCCGAGGCCGTCCAACTGCTCAAGCAGTTCGGCACCACCAAATTCATCCAGACGGTTGAGGTTTCGACCAACCTAGGCATCGACCCCCGCCAGAGCGACCAGAACGTGCGCGGGTCGGTTGCCCTGCCGCACGGCATCGGGAAAAGCGTGCGGGTGGCCGTCTTCGCCCAGGGTGAGAACGCTGAGAAAGCCCGCGAGGCCGGAGCCGACATCATCGGCGCCGACGACCTGGCGCAACAGATCAAGGGCGGCACGATGGATTTCGACGTCGCTCTGGCCACCCCCGACATGATGGGTGTGGTCGGTCCTTTGGGCCGGGTGCTCGGTCCTCGAGGCCTGATGCCTTCGCCCAGGGCCGGCACAGTCACCACTGACATCGCCTCGGCCGTCCGTGAGTTCAAGGCCGGCAAGATTGAGTTCCGCAACGACAAAGGGGGCAACGTCGCCGCTCCGGTCGGCAAGCTGAGCTTCAGCGAGCAGGATCTCCAGGACAACATCACCGCGTTCCTGAACCACCTGCGGACCGTCAAGCCGGCCGCCGCCAAAGGGGCGTATATCCGCACGATCACCATCTCGGCTACCATGAGCCCGGGCATCCGGGTCCTGGCCTGAGTCGAGTCCCCTTTGAACCCGGCCCGGCCGAGAGACGTGACACGATGAGTAAATATGTTAAAGAACTGATGATGGATCAGCTCCGTGCGGAACTCGACGACAATCGCTCGGTCCTGATCATCGATCTCAAAGGACTGGACGCCGTCGCCGAGAACCGCCTGCGGCTCGACCTGCGCAAGAAGAACATCCAGATGCGGGCGATTAAGAACACGCTCGCTCGCCGTGTGTTCAACGACGCCGGCCTGGGCGGCCTGGACCAGTTCCTCACCGGACCCAACGTCGCCGTCTGGGGCGGCGACGGCGTCGCCGAACTGGCCAAGGAGCTCTCCGATCAGGTCAAGAAACTCAAGAAGCCCGAGATCAAAGGGGGCGCCGTTGATGGCATCGTCATTGGTGCCAAACAAGTCGAAGACATCACCAAGTTGCCCAGCCGCGAGGCCCTGATCGGCCGCGTGGCCGCCCTGGCCCTGGCCCCCGTTCAGCGCGTCGTCACCCTGGCCAACGCCCCGGGCTCCGGCCTGCTCGGTCAACTCAAGACCCTGGCTGAGCCCAAGGACGGCGACGACGTTGGCGACGCATCGACCGACGCCGAAGCCACCCCCGAGACCGCGCCTGAAGGGGCCTGAACACCCCCTCTGGACGCTCGGGACTGATTCGGCACTGACGCTTATTTATGATCAATCGTAGGGTGCGTGGACCGCACCAAGATTCTTTAACAAAGCCGGTGCATCTCGCACCACCCGCGAACCGAAAGGACCTGAGCAACGATGGCCACCGATGGTGCGACGATGACGTTTGCTGACAACATCAAGACCCTGGGCGAGGAGATCGTCAAGCTGACGGTCCTTGAGGCCAAGGCCCTGGGTGATTACCTCGAAGAAGTCCACGGCATCAAGGCCGCCGCCGCCGCGGTGGCCGTGCAAGCTGCCCCGGTCGCCGCCGCCGAGCCGGTCGCGGCCCAGACCGAGTTCGACGTCGTTCTGGAATCCTTCGGGGCCCAGAAGATCAACGTCATCAAGGTTGTCCGCGCAGCGACCGCCCTGGGTCTCAAGGAAGCCAAGGACCTGGTCGATGGCGCTCCCAAGACGGTCAAGACCGGCCTGTCCAAGGAAGACGCCGAGAAACTCAAGACCGAACTCGAAGCCGCCGGCGCCACGGTCAAGATCAAATAACCACGTTCTCCACACCTTGGCGGTCCCCCGTGCCGGCCTCTTTGGCCCGGCCAAGGAGGACAGGCCGACCTCTTGCCCGCGTTGAGCTTCGCCCCGGTGCCTCGTCGACCCCCGCGCCGTTTGACGGCTAACCGGGTCGGCAGCGCCGGGGTGTTCTGGTGCGCTGGCGACGGGTTTGATGACTCGTTCGGAATCAAGCCGTCTCCGCTTCGCCTCGTCTCGCGGCCCATTTTTTTCCATCCGTCCGCGACCGCAACGCGCCTAAATCCCTTCTCCCTTTGAGGAGCGCGATCGAATGCCCATCGTCAGCAAAGTCCGGCGCATCACTCCCTTGCCACCCCGCAACTTCGGTCGGATCCATGACGAGTACCCCGTTCCAGACCTGACCGAAATCCAGACCCAGAGCTACGATCGCTTCCTCCAGGCCGACATCCTGCCCGAAGCGCGCGCCGATCAAGGGCTCGAAGGGGTCTTCCGGGAAATCTTCCCGATCGAAAGCTATGACAAAACGCTGAAGCTGGAATACATCAAGTTCGACCTGGGCAAACCTCGCTACGATACCGACGAATGCCGACAACTCCGACTGAGCTACGGCCGCCCCCTCCATGTCTGGCTCCGCCTGAATAAGGGCGAAACCGCCATCGAAGAATCGGTCTATCTCGGCGACATGCCGATCATGATCGGCGGCGGCGAGTTTATCATCAACGGTGCCGAGCGCGTCGTCGTCAGCCAGCTCCACCGCTCCCCGGGGGTCGACTTCGTCGTCGAAATCGAACCCAGCGACAAGAAACTCCACGCCTGCCGGATCATCCCCGAACGCGGGAGCTGGATCGAACTTCAGGTCACCAAGAAGGAAGCCCTCGGCGTCCGGATCGACCAGTCGGGCAAGTTTTCGGCCATGACCCTGCTGCGGGCCATGAGCCCCGAATTCTCCTCAGACGACGCCATCCTGCGCGCCTTCCACGACACCGAATCCATCCCGGCCGGCGACCCCAAAACCGCCGAGAAACTCGAAGGCCGCATCGCCTGCGGCGACATCGTTGATCCGACCACCGGCGAAGTCCTGATCGAGAGCGGCTCGACCATCTCCAAGACCTCGGCCTTGATCCTCGCCGACGCCGACCTTGGCGACATCGAGATCCTCAGCGAGACCAAAGACCCGCTGATCCTCCATTCGCTCCAGGAGGACCCGACCTCCGACCACGAGAGCGCACTCTTGCGGATCTACCAGAGGCTCCGGCCCGGCAACCCTCCGCAACTGGAAAAGGCCCGCGAACTCTTCCACGAGAAATTCTTCGACACCAACCGCTACCGCCTCGGCAAAGTCGGCCGGTTCCGGATCAACCGCAAGTTCGCCCAGGCCGTGCCCGAAGAGCAGATGACCCTCGATCCGCTCGATTACGTCAACTCGATCAAATACATCCTCAACCTCCGCCGCAACAAAGGCCACATCGACGACATCGACCACCTGGGCAACCGCCGCCTGCGCACCATCGACGAGCTCGCCGCCGACGAGCTGCGCAAAGGCTTCCTCAAGCTCCGTCGTACCGTCCAGGAACGGATGCAGATGAAGGACGCCGAGGACATGACTCCTCGGTCCTTGATCAACCCCAAAAGCATCAGCGCCGCGATTGAATACTTCTTCGGCCGCGGCGAGCTGTCCCAGGTCGTCGATCAGACCAACCCCCTGGCCCAGCTCACCCACGAGCGAAGGCTCTCGGCTCTCGGCCCGGGCGGCCTGAACCGCAAACGCGCCGGGTTCGAAGTGCGCGACGTCCATATCTCGCACTACGGCCGGATCTGCCCGATCGAGACGCCCGAAGGGACGAACATCGGTCTCATCAGCTCGCTCGGCATCTATGCCGGTGTCGATGAGTACGGATTCCTCGTCACGCCTTACCGGGAGATCCGGAACGGCCTGCCGACCGAGAATGTCAAGTGGATGCGGGCCGACGAGGAGAGCGAGGCGTATCTCGCGCCTGCCGATGCCCCGTCGGACGAGTTGACGAACAAGCTCAAGGGCCCAACCGTCATCGCTCGGTATCAGACCGATTTCCATAGCGTCGGCGTCGATCAGGTCCAGTACATGGACATCTCGCCGAAGCAGATGGTCGGCGTCTCCGCGGGCTTGATTCCGTTCCTTGAGCACGACGACGCCAACCGGGCGTTGATGGGTTCGAACATGCAGCGGCAGGCCGTGCCGCTCCTGATCGCCGAGCCGCCGATTGTCGCC
>JBDTIR010000603.1:0-7626 GCA_039936275.1 Isosphaeraceae bacterium
GCTGCGTCAGCTTCGCCAGCGTCGCCTACCGGACGATCGATTAAGCATATTTAAAGCGTCTGAATTACAAAAAAAACACAAATTCATTTAATTAATATCATTATCGAAAACAATGGACAATTCTACCATGCCCTTGCCGGATTCGCCGACGATCGACCGCCCCCCCTGCCCTGCTCCGGCCGACTTCTCTGCCGAGATTGACGCATACGACTGCGCCGCGGTGGTTGGCCGTTGGGCGGGTGCGCGCTACCGGATGACTTACCGGGTGCTCGGCGACGGGCCTCCTTTGATCCTCTGTCCAGGTATCGCGGCGACGTACCGAGGCTACGCCCTGACGCTCAACCGCCTGGCCAGCCGGTTCCGCACGGTCGTTTATGATTATCCAGGAGAGCACGCGGACGACGGCGCACGGCTGGCCAAGATTACCCATGAACACCTGGTCGATGACCTGTTCGGCCTGATCGAGCACCTGCGGTTTGGCCGGGTCTTCCTTTTTGGTCCGTCGTTTGGCTCCACGATCGTCTTTCGCGCCTTGCATCGCGAGCCGAGGCGGTTCCCCAAAGCCGTCGTCCAGGGGGCCTTCGCCCGTAGACGGTTCACCCCTGCCGAGCGGCTCGCCTTGCGGTTCGGCCGAATCTTGCCCGGCTCGACGGCGCGCTTGCCATTGCGTGAGCGGGTTTTGACCTGGAACAGCAAGGCCCACTTCGACGACATGGTTGCCGATCGCTGGCCGATCTACCTGCGCGAGAACGGCCTGACCCCAATCGCCCCGCTCGCCCACCGGCTCGATCTGGTAGCCAGGCTCGACCTGCGGCCGACCTTAGCCGAGATCCCCGTCGAAACTTTGCTTTTGCAGGGCAACGAAGACCGGATCGTGCCTCGTAAGCACTTCGACAACCTCTGCGCCGCCCTGCCCAAAGGGTTGGGGGTCGTCATGCCAATGGTCGGTCACCAACCGCACTACACCCACGCCGAGTCGTTGGCTGGTACGATTTCCGAGTTCCTCCTCCCTTGCGGCACCGGCGGCTGCCCCCACGAAGCGAATGAGGCCGAGCCTCGTTGAGGACCACTTTTTGGCGTCATCACCAACGATGTTGGGGGCCCTTTGGAAACGACCATCGAACGAAGCGACCTTCGGTCCAGAAGCCGGACTAACTTATGAGCACAACGACGCATCAAGACGTCATCTACCCCGACAGCGACGGGCAGCCGATGGCGGAAAACACCTTGCAGTTCGAGTGGATCACCACCATCAAGTGGGGCTTGGAAGCGGTCTTCCGCGACGACCCTGACGTCTTCGTTGCCGGGGACCTGCTCTGGTATCCCGTCGAAGGAGACAATAAGACCCGCACCGCCCCCGATGCCATGGTCGCCTTCGGACGCCCCAAGGGGTATCGCGGCTCGTACATGCAGTGGATCGAGAACGGCGTCGCCCCCCAGGTCGTCTTCGAGGTCCTTTCCCCGGGCAACCGCACCGGCGAGTTGCAGCGGAAACTCCAGTTTTATGAACGGTTCGGCGTCGAGGAATATTACATCTATGACCCGGATCGTTACACATTCAACGGCTGGCGCCGTCGCAGCTCACTCTTAGAACCGGTCGCCAATCTCAACCGTTTCGTCAGCCCACGCTTGGGAGTCCGGTTCGAGCCCGGAGAGGGCGACTTAACGATCTACGGCCCCGATGGCCGCCCCTTCGCCACCTACATGGAACTATTCGAACAGCGCGATGCGGAAGCCGCACGCGCCGACGACGAACGCCAACGCGCCGACGACGAACGCCAACGCGCCGACATCGAACGCCAACGCGCCGACATCGAACGCCAACGTGCCGACCGGCTGGCGGCGCGACTCAAAGCCCTTGGACTGGACCTGGAGGATTGACGGTGGATGACCCCTCGACCAAGATCGTCATCGTAGGTATCGGAGATGACGGCCCGACCGGCCTGACCGAGGCGGCGAGGCGCGCCATCGCCGGGGCCGACCTGGTGCTCGGCGCCGAAGGGACTTTGCGCCTGCTCGATTCGGCCAAGGGCCGGCTCGTGCCGCTCGATCCCGACATGCCCGCCGCCTTGCGACAGGTGCGCGAGGCCCTCGCCTCCGCCAAACGTCCCGTACTGGTCAACTACGGCGACCCGCTCTTTTACGGCGTCGCCCGCTACCTCTGCGACCGCTTGGGCAAAGACCATTTCGAAGTCCTGCCCCACGTCAGCAGCATGCAACTGGCCTTCGCCAGGGTCAAGGAAAGCTGGGAAGACGCCTACCTGACCAGTCTCGCCAGCCGACCGATCGAAGCAGTCGTCGACCGCATCCGCACCGCGGATAAAGTCGGCCTGTTTACAAGCGACGAACACACTCCCGCCAGGGTCGCCCGCGCGATCCTCGACCACGGTATTGACTACTTCCGCGCTTACGTCTGCGAACACCTCGGCCAGCCCGACGAACGGGTCACGCAGGCCGAACTCGCCGAACTGGCCGGCATGGAGTTCGACTCATTGAACGTCATGATCCTGGTGCGCAAACCCAACCGCCCCGACCGCGCCCGAGGCGCGGCCCGATTCCGACGCTTCGGCAACCCCGACGACGCGTTCGCCCAGAGCCAGCCCAAACGCGGCCTGATGACTCAGGCCGAGGTCCGCTCGATCGTCCTGGCTCAGCTCGACGTCCGCCCGACCAGCATCGTCTGGGACGTCGGTGCCGGTTCGGGCTCGGTGTCGATCGAGGCCGCCCATCTCGCCGACCAGGGGATGGTTTATGCGATCGAGCCCGACCCGGTCGACCTCTCGTTGCTCCAGGCCAACGCCGAGACCTTCGGCGCGGCCAACGTCCGAATCATCGCCGGCAAAGCCCCCGAGTGCCTGGCCGACTTGCCCGAACCCGACGCCATCTTTGTCGGCGGCACCGGCCGACAAGTCGGACCCGTGCTCACGGCCGCGTACCGACACCTCGTCCCCGGCGGCCGGCTCGCCGTCAACGTCGCCGCGATTGACAACTTAGCCGTCGCCCACCAGACCCTCAAAGCCCTGGCCGGCTCGGTCGAAATCTGGAACGTCGCCATCGCCCGAGGCATTGAACAGATGGACCAGGTCCGTTTCCAGGCCGTCAACCCCACGTTCCTCTTGGCTGTGACCAAGCGAGCCGAACCCGGTGATTGATTCGGTAATTCAGGGCCAAGCGTCCCGACTCAAACTCGGTACACGGCTCTCCTGAAAACAATACTTGATGATATGAAACAAATTTCCCCTCAACATCTGGTCGTCACTCTCCTTATATTCGTTGTCAGCGGGGCGCTGGCCGTCTACGTCTTCTGGCCGATACCGACCCCCGCACGTTTTCGACAGCAGGCGCGCGACGACTTCGAGACCAGGCGTTGGGTCCAGGCCGAGGCTAATCTGGACCAACTGGCAAGCAGCGGCTCGCTCACTCCGGACGACTGGATGCTGCGGGGCCTGGTCGCCGCGGCCAGGACCCTCGACGACACGGCCTTGGATTACCTCGCCCATGTCCCCGACAATCACCCGATGGCGCCCACCGCCCGGCTCAAGGCTGGTCAGATCGAGCTGCGTCGCGACCGTGTGCGAACGGCCGAGTCGTACTTTCTCAAGGCTCTGGCCCTTGATCCGGGCTTGATCCAGCCACATCGTGAATTGATCTACGTCTATGGAATGCAACTGCGCCGTTTCGAGATCGACGCCCACTTCCGCGCTCTGTCCAGACTCACCCCCTTGACCTACCAGGACGCCTTCCTCTGGGGCCTAACCCGGACCACTGACTGGCAGATCGAAGAGATCATCGCGACCCTCCGCCGCTTCGTCGCAGCCGACCCCAACGACCGGGCCTCTCGCCTCGCACTGGCTGAAAACCTCGTCCGTCTGGGCAACGTTGACGAATTCAACAGAGTCGTGGCCCCCTTGCCCGCCGATGACCCCAACGTCCTCGCGCTGCGGGTCGAGTTGGCCCTGAACAAAGGCAACCTCACAACCGCCGAAACCTTCTTAAAACAGGGACCGACCGACGATCCCGGCCTGGCCCGCTACCGGGGCGACCTCGCCTTGCGACAACGCGATTGGTCCTCGGCGGCCCGAAACTTCCGGATCGCCTTGAACGCCAACCCTGACGACCGCAAGGCCCTCTTCGGCCTCGGCAGCGCCCTCCGCGGTCAGGGCAAACCCGACGAGGGCGAACCCGTCTTGAACCGCGCCCGAGACCTGGAACGTCTGGAAACCCTTCTGAAGCAAGCGTCGACCTCCAGGGCGCACACCGACCCCAAACTCCCGATCGCCATCGGCGCGGCCTACGAAACTCTCGGTCGTCACCCCCAGGCCGTCACCTGGTATCAACTTGCCCTCAAGCACGACCCGTTCCAACCCGAAGCCCAGCGCGCCCTGCATCGACTTGCCTCCCAAGGACCCACCCACAACGCCCCTTGATCAGGCCAGAGAAGGGCAAGCGAATCAACCCGCCCCAGCAAAAAAAGCCAGACGCACTAAAATTTGTTCACTTGTCAAGACTCAAAATTTCATTAAATACAATACACCCTAATAATCACGAGAATTGGCAATCTGTTTGTCGGCATTCGGCCGACCAAGACGGGACCGGATCGATTCCAACCATGAGCGTCATGAGTCTCGAAGTCTCGACCGTCTCGAATCGTTTTGATGAAAGTTCTTGATTTAGGTCGCGGGACCGGCTAGCCTGCCCCAAGGACTGGGCCTGTCCATTCCAGTTTGGGAAGGACCCGAGCGATGCCGGCAAACTTGCCGCCACAATATCTCAAGGCTGAGGGTGAATTCCGCCGCGCGGCCAATCCGGCCGATCGCCTGGAACGCCTTCGCGAGTTGTTCCGGCTCCTTCCCAAGCATAAAGGGACTGAGAAACTTCAATCGGAACTGAAGCAGAAGATCAGCAGGGCCAAAGAAGAACTGGACGGGAGCAAGGCCGGCGGCAAGCACGCGGGGCTGTCGTACCGGGTCGCGCGTGAGGGGGCTGGGCAGGTCGTCCTGGTCGGGCCGCCGAACGCCGGCAAGAGCGCTTTGCTGGCCGCGTTGAGCAAGGCGAAGCCAGAGGTGGCGGCGTACCCGTTCACGACCCGGGTTCCTCAGCCCGGAATGATGTTCTGGAACGATACGCGGGTCCAGGTCGTGGACCTGCCGCCGATCACCCTCGACGTCATGGAGCCCTGGTTGCCCGGCCTGGTCCGCGCGGCCGACGCGGCCTTGCTGGTATTAGACCTGAGTGTTGACGACGTAGCCGACGCCGCGGAAGCAGTCCTCACTCGGCTGGCCGACGCTCACGCGCCCTTGGTCGCCACCTTGCCACACGACCAGGACGACGAGACCGTCATTCCAGTGCGGACCGCCTTGATCGCCAACAAAGCCGACGCGCCAGGCGCCTCGGAACGGCTGGAGGTGCTCGGCGAGTGGTTCGGCGACCGCTTTCCCACGCTCGAAGTCTCCGCATTGACCGGGACGGGGCTAGACCGGCTCCGACCGTTGGCGTACCATTTGCTGGGAGTCATGCGGATCTACACCAAAGTCCCGGGAAAATCGGTGGATCGGACTCATCCGTTCACGATTCCCCTGGGTGGCACGGTCCTGGACCTGGCGCGCGAGGTGCATCGCGATTTCGAACACGCGCTGAAGTTCGCCAAAGTCTGGGGTTCCGGTGTTTTCGAAGGGCAGACCGTCAAGCGAGATCACGAACTTCATGATGCGGACGTCGTGGAATTGCACGTCTGAGCCCCGAAGGGGACGCCGGCACCAAGGGGGTGGCTAATGGACACAGCCTTGATCGTCGAGGACGACCATGATCAGGCCCAGATGGCTGCGCAATTGGTCCGTCTGCGCGACTTGAACCCGGTCCTCGCCGACTCCGGCGAGTCTGGCTTGCGGCTGGCTCGCGAACTCCATCCCAGCCTGATCTTGCTGGACTTGATGCTCCCGGACATTGACGGGTTCGACGTCTGCAAGCGTCTGCGAGGCGACCGTGAGACCATGCTCACGCCGGTCGTCATGCTCACCGCTCTGGCCGATTCGATCCACCGCCGCCGAGGGTTCTGGGTCGGCGCCAACGCCTACGTCACCAAGCCCTATACCCCCGACGACCTGTTTCAGGCGATCGCCGCGGCCCAGGCCTGGCGCATCAGGCTCGAACAAAGCCGGGTCCACGGCGAGATCCTGGTCGAACTCAACAGCGAAACCGCCTTCCTCCAGGAAGTCAACGACTTCCTGGCCAACCTCTGCCAGACGACCCCCTTGGCCCCCGAGCAGATCAACCGCCTCCGCCAGGCGGTCATGGAACTGGGAATGAACGCGATCGAGTGGGGCAACCGTCATCGCGCCGAAGACCTGGTGCGCATCGTCTACAGGATCCACGCCGACCGGCTCGAAATCGTGATCCGCGATGAAGGGATCGGGTTCGACCCCACGGACCTGCCTCATGCCGCCTCCCCGGACGACCCAATCGCCCATCTGGACGTCCGTGAGAAGCTCGGAATTCGCGAAGGCGGATTCGGCGTCCTGATTTCACGAGGCATGGTCGATGAACTCCGGTATAATGATGTTGGCAATGAGGTGACGATGGTCATGCGATTCCGCGCCGATCCCAATCCAGGGACGGACGAACCGCCGAGGAAAGGTCGCTCTCCCGAATGACCGCCACGCGCCCAACCTTGATCGTTATTGACGACGAGCCCGAAGTCCTGCGCTCGGTTCACGACCTGCTGCGCATGAATTTCCGCGTCCTGACCTTCGAGCGCGGGTCTGACGCCCTGGCCGCCCTGGAAACGACTGACGTTCCGGTCGTCATGTCCGACCAGCGCATGCCGGAACTCAGCGGCGTCGAACTGCTCCGCCGCGTCAAGTCGCTCAGGCCTGACACCACCCGGCTCCTGTTCACCGGCTACGCCGACATCCGCGCCGTGATCGACGCGATTAACGAAGGGAACGTCTTTCGCTACATCACCAAGCCCTGGGACCCTGACGAACTGGTCACCATCATCCGCCAGGCGGTCGAACACCACGACATGATCGTCGAACAGCGTCGGCTCATGACCGAACTGACCCGGTCCAACGCCGAATTGACCGAGGCCAACCGGCTCAAGCAGGCGTTCATTGAGGTCGCTAGCCATGAATTGAACACGCCGGTCGCCGTGGTCCTGGGCATGGCCGAACTCTGGAAGATGACCCAGGCCGAAGGGGCCTCGCCCGCCGAACGCGGCTGGATCGACCGGATCCAGGCGGCCGGACGCCGACTGGCCTCAACCGTCGAGCGCATGCTCAAGCTGCTCCGCGCCGACCGCTTCACCGACACGCTCGACTTGAAAGAGATTGAACTCGAACCGTTGCTACGCCAGGTGGTCGCCGACCTGGGACCGTTCCTCCAGGCCCGCCAGCAGCGGGTCGAGGTCCGTGTAGCCCCCGGACTGGACGCTGCCGAGGTTGACCCGGCAAAGCTGGGCGACATCCTCACGAACTTGATCATCAACGCCATCAAGTTCACCCCTGACGGCGGCGTCATCCAGGTCGGCGCTGGCCCCGAAAGTCGGGAACGGGTTCGGTTCCGTGTCACCGACACTGGCGTCGGCATCAGTCCGGCTGACCGTCGCCACCTCTTCGAGCCGTTCTTCAC
>JBDTIR010000604.1:0-10759 GCA_039936275.1 Isosphaeraceae bacterium
TCCAATTCTGGCGGCCCGGGGAGAACCTGTTCGGGCCGAACCAGATAGATCGGGGCCGAACCAGAGGAGTCGCCCGACCCGACGGCCTGGAAGGCAATCGCTTCGGGAAGCTGCCGCAGGACGCGAGGAGGTAGATCGACCTGCCTGACTCGCAGTGCCCCCGATGCATAATCGCCCGCGTTCGCGTACAAGACGACCTGCTGACCATCGGCCTGGGTCAGATAGACTGGCCGCCCCCCTGCCCTGCCCACGGCTTCGGCGCGATCGACCCGGACCCAGAGTTCGGGCTCCACCTCGTCCATCATGGCCCGATAGTCACCCTCCAAGTCCCGGGCGATTTCGCCGGTCAACTCCAGGGCCGACGCATCCACACACCTCGACAGATCAAGCCCGTCTTCAGTGCGCCGGAAGAGCGTTTGAGAAGGCGAATGGTATGCGGCCTGAAGCCGTTCACGGTCCATCGCCTCGGCAATCGCCGCCTTGATCGTCTCCCAGGTCCGTCCGCCCTTGTCCCTGGTCAGGGAACTCGACCGGTAAGCGTGGAGCAAGTCTCCCACCGTCTTCGGCCCGCGCATCAATGTCTCTCCTGAACATCCCGACCGACCCAATCCATCAAATCGCCCACGTTCAGAGGAAACGCGACCGGGGGCGGGTCCACCTTACTATTGTATGCCATCTGCCAAAGAGAACGAGATTCCACAGAATCTTGCCAAAGGAACCGTTCATTTCTCGTTGGACCTGGCCATCTTCAAGAATCAGAAAACCTGATTCAGGCCGAACCAGATCACCGGACCGCGATTGCCGAGGCCAACCGGCTGGGCGATATCCATGCGCAAATTCGCTCGTTCCAGGAAGGCGAACAGGCTGACGTCGAGCCGCAAGCCGACCCCGACCCCGTGGACTACCGGCGACCACTGCCCGCGCAGATAGGACTGGCCGACGTCATAAAAAGCCGTACCAAACAGGTTACGGAAGCCGAGCACATGGTCCACTACGTCGTAATCGATCGTCCGCCAGAGCGGCATCCGCCACTCGAACGTTCCCAGCCAGACCGAACTCCCAAGAAACTGCTGAAGATCGACCGCGCGCAAGCGACGCCCGCCGCCAAGACGGAACAAGGGCTGATCGTCTGGCCAGGCCCAGCCGCCATACGCACGTAACGCAAGTCTGGTCCTCGAGAGATAGCCCCAACCCTCCGGCGCAGCCGGACGAACAATCCCGTACTCACCGGTCATCCGCACATAATTGAATCCCGATCCCAGAAGGGAATTCCCATACTCAACCGTCGCATCGATCAATTTCCCCTGGACCGGGTCCCAGTACGGAAAGAGTGTGCTCAGATGATAACGGCCGCCAATCGCCCCCAGATACGTCGAGACCGGCCGCCCGTCGTCGCCTGCCCAGAACTCATTGCCCAGGCCGTAGTACAACTCAGCGAACCCCTGATCGTCGATCAGGAAGCTTGACGTTTCCAGGAACCGATAGCGCATAAACGCGCGACCGCCTGAGTGGCGTTTATCGTTATAGAAGTTATACATACCCTCTTCATAAAAGAACCCCGACGACCACGACGGCCATGGAAAATGCAGCAGGCTTGCCTGGCCTCCGAAGATCGCCTCGCGCAAGGCCGGTTCGGTTCCAACCCAGCCGGTGACTTGCCAGCGGTCGAGCCGCTGCGCACCGATCTTGAACCCGCCTCGGGCGTACGAATCAATAAACGGTCCGGTGATGATCGACACGCGGTCATAAGCCTGGAACTGGCTCGATTCATCCAAAGGGGTCATCAATGGAGTGACCCGCCAGGCGACTTCGGGCTTCCAGCGGTTATTGTCTGGCTTGGCATCAAGCAAGGCGTGGTCGGGGTCCACCACGACCTGCGAAGGCCGACCGGGGGCCTGCAATTGGACAGTCCAGCGGTCGCCCACGCGCCGAACCGAGGCCCCGGGGACCTCGTAATCGCCGCGATCGGGCCAGATCGGCACCCGGATCTCGTCGTCGCCGCAGCGGCAGAGCACGACCGTCGGCTCAATCATCTGTCCGCTCTGCGCTAATTCGACCGATACGGCCCGCTCTACGCCGTCCCCCTCGGGCGCGCCAACCACCACGCGCTCGACCGACCAGTCGGTCTCGTTGTGCTCGAGCAGCCAGCCGTCAAGAAAGGCCCCCCAGTCGCGGTCGGGGTCAAAGGCGATCAGCTCGCGCTTCAAATCTTCAAATCGAAACGTCTTCCAGGAATAATTCGTATAAATATGCCGGAAAAACGCGAAGAATCGTTCCTCGCCCATCCGGTTGCGGATCATGCCGACGACCTTGCCGCCTCGGTCGTAGGCAAGGCTAAACAAGGTGTTCAGATTGCCCATCGCCTTGAGGTCCTGGATCACCGGTCCGGTGTTCCCTCGGGCTCGCCAGCCGTAATAACCGGCCAGACGGAGGTCTTCGCGGCCGATGGATGGCAGCCAGTTGAGCCCTTTCGGCCAGACGATCAAGGGAGCGTTGCGGCCGTACTTGTCGTCGAGCCGCATCGCGGTGAAGCTATTGACCAAGCCTTCGTCCATGAACGTCTCGGCATAGCCGTCGCTGCCGACGCAGTTCCACCACCATTGATGACAGGTCTCATGCGTCACCAGGTGATCCAGATAGCGCTGGCCGGCCGAGGGCAGGCGGACGATGCGCTGATCGAGCAAGACCAGGCCGGAGCACTCGTTGCCGTTCCAACCAAAGTACGACGGCGCGACCTCGAACTCTTCGCCGGGATACGGACCAAACCAGCGCTCATAGAGGGGGATCACTTCGCAGGCATATTCGAGAATGCGTTCGGCGTTCTTGGCGTCTTCCGGAAAGGCGGAGACCCGCACGACCGTCGAGCCCGCGGTACGTTCCCAGGTCTGGAACTTCGGCGAGCAGACCAAAGCGAAGTCTCGCGCCGGGCTGGCCTCGATCGTCAAGAACTTGCGGCCAGGGGGCCCTGAATCTTCACGGGTAATCCGTCCGGTTGAGGCGACGACCTCGTCTTGAGGCAAGTCCAGGCGCACATTGTAATGACCGGCCTCTTGATAGAAAGGCTGATGCCAGGGGACGAACGGCGTGCGGTCCCACCCTCGGTCGTCGTGGTGGGCCAGGACCGGATACCAGTTGACGAGATAAGTGATTCCGCCGTGCCGCCCCCAACGGCCCCACTTGTCCGGCAGATCGAGGGTGAAGTCGATCTCGACCGTGACCAATCCCCCGGGCGCGACGGCTTCCGTCAAAGGGACAACGAGGATCGTCTCTCGCTCCGGATCGAACGAGAACGCCGCCTCCTTCCCCGACACCCGCACCGAAGCCACATCCATGCGCCGGCCGTGCTCGTCCATCGCCTCTTCGGGACTGAGCCTGAGCATTTCCAGAGTCTTCGACAGGATCAAGCGATCCGCCTCGGGCACCTTGTAGCGCGGGTAAACGTGGAAAACCAGGTCGTTGACCCAGACGCCGGAACGGTTGGTGAACACAACCCGTTCCCTGGCGTCAACCTTCCTCCCTTCCGGATCGATCCGCGCGTTGATGTCGTACCGAGGCAGACCCGGCGGCACCACCGGCCTGACGACCTGTGCCGAAGGCAGAACCCCTTGGGCCGACGGCCTCTGTTCCTGCGCGAGCCCGATCGAACCGACCGTCAAGACGCAGAGCATCGCGACCAACCAGGCGATCCGTCGCCGTTGTTGTCCCATTTCGGCTTCGCGAAGCTCCGCGCAAAGACCCCCAATAGCGCGGGGCGGACGGCAATCGTCACCGCATTCGCTTGAGGGGGAGGGTCGTCATGGTAACGAAACCCGCCAATCGCTCCAGCCCAATCGACGATGTCGCTGGAAGCCGTGAATCCGCGTCACCTTTGGGTGGCGGGCGGCTTACCGCTCCGCCGTGTAGGTAATACCAGCCGCCTTGAAGATGAGCTTCAAGAGCTGCGCCGGCACCATGCCGCCGGTCTCGAACTCGGTGCGGGGAGGGAACTGTTCGAGCCAATCGCAGACGGCCACGCACTCCGTCCGCAAGCCGGTCAGGCCCTTGCCTTCCGGATCGAAAGGGATCCGGATTTCCTTGGGCAGCAAGGGTTCAACGAACCGGGTCGAACAACCGATCGTGATGATTGGTTCGCTACGTTGAATATCCGTCCGTCTGGTCGCGATGATGAACGGCCGACGCTTGCCCTCGCCTCGGCCGCTCGGTGCGACCGCCCAGACGATCCGGCCCGGGTGGATGAGTCCCATGGATGAACGCGGTTACGGGGTGTTGGGAGAAGGCGACTCGCCGTAACGCTCGGGACGCGGGCAGCCCTTGGCGAGGGGCAGGAGTTCCTCGATCGGCCGCATCTCGGCCTCGATCTCGAAGCCGGCCGCCATGCACCAAGCCTCTTCGACCAAGAGCCGAAATTCCTCAAGGCCCTCGACGGCGAACCTGTGGGCAGTCAGCGCATCGGCTGATTTGAGGACCCGATCACATGCCAAGGCCAGAATCTGATACGATTTCTCGATTTGATCCTGGATCACGTTTCCCGGCCCTGGTTCGCCCCGGATCGCCCTCGCCTGATTCCACTCGTCAACCTCGACCACGGCCCGGAACAGGCGAGAGCCCCAGATCATCGCCTCCTCAAGGTCCTGGCATTGCATCGCCCGGTCGTGCTCCGTCTTCCAAGGCTCCGACTCGGCGTAGGCCGTTACCAAACGTTGGGTTGTGCCGATCGTGAACATCGGATCTTGTTCCTTCGGACCATCAAACCATACGTCGAGTGTACCAGATCACAATCGGAATAGCCGCTCGACATCCAGGATTCTGGACGTTCCAATCAATCGAGATCGAGCGGCCCCAGCACAGGCCGTGAATGGTCGAGCGGGTCGACAAGGTGGCTAAACCAGACCACCGCCAGGTAGGCGTACAGGTTCGGAACGCGCCCCATCGCCACGCCTCGCCAGGCCAGCCGACCGTTCGATTTCCGCACGAAGACGCAACTATTTTCGAGACGGACGTCTCCCACCTCAGCCCAGGGTAAGAACTTGTTCCCTTTGCTCAGGCCGTCCGGGCCGATCGCAAGCATGCCGAAGCGCACCGTTTCTCCCATCCGTATCGCGTCCAGGGCGGAGTATTTCATCCGAGGAACGGTTTGTACGCGGATGATCCGACCGAGGACCTCAATATTGCGGAGCAACGCATTGAAGACAAACCGCGCCCCGTCTCGTTGGCGGCGGATCGTATAGACGCATCCCGAGCCTTCAAGATACGTGCCCAGCCAGTCACCGAATCCTCCGTATGTGGATTCGGCCTTGTGCCAGACGGTTTCAATCTCATTCCAAGGGCAGACCTCGACCACACCGCGATGATGAATCGTCAACCCCTCATGGTCCGCCTCGACGCGCATGCCGAGGTTTCGTCGGCCTTTCAGGACCAGATAGAAATTGAGCCCGACCCAGGCCAGCATGAAGGGGCCGAACACGGCATAAATCACAATCGGCCGCTTGGTCTTCGGGTCGTGGGCCATCACAGGAAGGCCCGCCAGAAGTACAAGCGCCAGACAAAAGCAGACCCCGAAAAACAAGGTCGAAGCCAGGATTCGACCACGACGAACCTCAAAGACGGCGCGTAGGGTGCCCATGGTCGAATCCCCTTGGCGAAACCAGGCGCTCAGGCCACTGACGACGTCCGACGCTTGGACCCGCGTCCGTCTTCGGTCGCGGCGTCGGCCTTGGGCCGGACGCCTCTTGCCAGGACGGCGAACGGGCTGTCGGCTGCTTCTCGCTTGAGCTGGATGTAGAGGTAGCTCTCATAATCACAGGGGTAAACGGTCAAACGGCCTGATTCGACCTCGATCACTTTCGTCGCCACGGCCCGGATGAAGTGCTCATCGTGCGAGATGAAGCAGAGCGTTCCTTGATAATCCTGGAGCGCCGCTTCCAGGACGTCTCGGCTGAGGATATCGAGATGGTTCGTCGGCTCGTCCATCATGATGAAGTTATGAGCCACCGTCAAAATCTTCGCCAGGCAAAGCCGGGTTTTCTCGCCACCAGAAAGTGCACTGACCGGCTTGTCGGCCGCGTCGCCCGAGAACAGGAACGAGCCGAGCATGTGACGCAACGACCCTTCGCTGGCTCCAGGGTGGACCTCGCGCAGACTGCCCAGAACGGTCGATTTCATGTTCAACGCCTCGACCCGATGCTGGGCGAAGTAGGTCGAGAAGACGTTGCTGCCCAGGGCGACCTCGCCTTGGGTCGGCGGGTTGATCGCGGCCAGGAGCTTCATCAAGGTTGTTTTGCCAGCACCGTTGGGGCCGACGAGCACCACCTTGTCGCCGCGCTCGATCTCCAGGTCAAGCCCCCGGTAGACGACCTTGGTCCCATAGGCAAACGCCACCTTCTCCAGCTTGGCGACGAGGTGCCCGCTCCGAGGGGGCTCAGGTAGCTTGATCCGCAAGGACGAGCCGTCGGTCTGGGGGGCCTCGATCCGGTCGATCTTCTCAATCGCCTTGATCCGGCTCTGCGCCCGAGCGGCGGTCGAGGCGTTGGCGCGGTTGCGATCGACGAAGTCTTGCATCTGCTTGATCTTCTTGCGCTGGGTGTCAAACGACGCCTGATGGACCGCCAGGCGGTGCTCCTTCTGGGGAATATGGGCCGAATAATTCCCCGAGTAGCTGTAGAGTTTGCCCAGTTCCAGCTCGAACGTCTTGGTGATGACCCGGTCGAGAAAATCGCGATCGTGGCAGGTAATCAGGATCGCGCCGGAGTAGGAGCGGAGGAATTCCTCGAACCATTTGACGCTCAAGAGGTCAAGGTGGTTCGTCGGTTCGTCGAGCAAAAGCAAGTCATGCTCAAAAGCGAGCAGGCCGCCCAGGGCCAGCCGCATGGCCCAGCCGCCAGAGAGCGTGGCCACCGGCACGTCAAGCTGAGGAACCGAGAAGCCGAGGCCCAGCAAGATTGACTTGGCCCGCGCCTCCATCTCATAGCCGCCGGCGACCAGAAAGGCTTCCATCGCGTCGTCGTACCCGGCCAGGGCGTCCGGGTCGTTGGCTTCAAGCCCTTGCATGACGACCTTGAGCCGACGGTTGGCCTCGGTCCAGGGGCCGAGGTGATCGAGCATCGCCTCGAAGACCGTCCCTTCGCGCAACGGGTGAATCTCTTGAGGCAAGTAGCCGATCGAGACCTTGCGATCGCGGAGCATCTCGCCCGCGTCGAGATGTTCGACCTCCATCAAGACCTGGAACAACGTGGACTTCCCCGCGCCGTTCTTGCCCAGGAGGCCGATGCGCTCTCCACGGACGATCGAGGCGTCAACCCCGTCATAGAGGGTCTGTCGGCCGTAGCTCTTGCGCGCGTTGATCAGGCGGATCATGACGGTTCGGGTCTCGTTGGAAAGGGCGGGAAATCCGGCGGGGCGGGCGCGGACGCTTGAGGATGCAAAGGTTCAATAGCTTATCCCAATCCAACCACGACGCCAACCCCATTCGCGAAGGATCAACACATTCGGGTTCGTTTGTCATTTCTGTCGTCTTTAACCGCACAATCGTCAAAATCATCGGAATTGCTGAAGTCAGTCTCGGAGGATGTCGATAGGTGTTCTGTCTCAACGATCCCGATTGAGTTCGCGTCGCGGGGAGTCCCGGCGCAGAGGTGACGAGGAACCGGCCCAGAGGGAGGGGACTTAACCCAATGCCGATTCACGGTTTCAACCGTCGCGCCAGATGGAGGCTAGCCCAATTTGGTTGGTGTGGTCTTTGCTTCGTAACGCCCGTCCTGGCCCAGGCGCCCGATGTCCCCCCCCCGGCGGCTGTCTCCGGTGCAGGTCGAGAAGCCCAGCTCGAAGAACGAATCAAGCAACTGGAATCCACGACCGCTTCTCTCCCGGCAGCTACCCCTGAGACAGGTCGAGAGGCCCAGCTCGAAGCGCGCATCAAGCAACTGGAATCCATGGTGGATCGCCTGTCTACCCAGGTAGAAAAACTCGCGGTACCACCCGCAGCAGGAGCCACCGGTGCAGGAGGCGTGACCACCGGTGATGAGGATGTCGGCGAATCCGCGGGCGGGTCGGCCGCCGTCGCCGGACCCTCAGCGCCGCCGCCGTCGTCAAGGTTCGACATGCCGGCCGCGCCCGTCAGCATACCGGCCAAGGCCCGCTTCGGACCCGGCTTCGAAATCAAGACTGAAGATGATGAATACACATTCCAGTTCCACAACCTGACCCAGATCGATTATCGCGGCTACTGGGACTCGCCCAACGCCGCCGATGGTGGGCTCTATCACTCCACCTTTGGTCTGCCTCGTCAGTGGTGGATCTTCAGCGGCCACTTGACCAAGCCGTTCGAATACTTCCTTGCGCCCGCGTTCGGGTTTGACGGTCTTAACTTGCTAGACGCTTTTCTCAATATTCACTACGACGATCGGCTCCAGTTCAAGATCGGTCGGTTCAAGACGCCGTTTACTTATGAGTTTTATAACGTCCCAACCAACGCTTTGATCACTCCCGAGTGGTCGTTGTTCTTCAACAACTACGGACTGAACCGCGACGTCGGGGCCATGGCCTGGGGCCAGTTGTTCAAGAAGAAGTTTGACTATGCCGTCGGTCTCTTCAACGGCAGCCGCAACTTCTTCATTGACCGCAATAACACGCCAGACGTCGTCGCGTCTCTGGACGGCCGGCCTTTCGGCGATAGGGAAGGCTCGGCGCTCGAGAATTTCCATCTTGGCGGCTCGCTCGATTTCGGCAACCAGTATCAGGCGGTCGTGCCGCAGGTGCTGCGGACCAACGTCGCCACGACCGGCAGCAGCTTCTTCGGTGTCCCGTTCCTTGCGTTCAACAACAACGTGATCGAGTCGGGCGATCGGGCCTTATGGGACGTGCATACGGCCTGGTACTACAAGCAAATCTCGGCGATCGCTGAGTATGCAGGCGGGTTCCAGGATTACGCCACGACGGCCGCCCCGTTCAACCGTAGCCATATACCGATCCAGAGCTTCTATGCTCAGCTCGGTTACTTCCTCACCGGCGAAACGGTCTCCGCGCGCGGCATGATCAAGCCGCTCCGCGACTTCGACGTCCGCCCCGGGAAACGTGGGCTAGGGGCTATCGAACTGGCCGGCCGATACAACCATCTCGACGTGGGCCAGCAGGTCTTCACCAACGGCCTGGCCGACCGCAACCTCTGGAGCAACCGCGTCTGGCTGCTCGACGTCGGCGTCAACTGGTACCTCACCCAGTACGTCAAGCTCTACTTCGGCTGGCAGCACGCCGAGTTCGGCGACCCGGTCTCCTTCGGCCCTGGACGGTTCCAACTCACCAACGACATGCTCTGGAGCCGCCTGCAAATCTACTTCTGAGCCAGTCGCTACAGATCGCGAGGGTCCGACGGCCGATGGACGTCGGACCCTCGTGATCAATCACAAGAAATGTTTATTTGTATTGATCCATGATTGATATTCCGGCGGATTGCGTCGTTGATCAGTACCGATCGATCGCCGCGATTCCGGTCTGGGTCGGCATCCGGTCGGACGGGACGACCACAACCTGGCCGCCGTGTCGCAGGACCAGCTCGCCGAGGTCGTCAATCAGGTCGTCCACATCGGGATTGGCGAGGTCGTCAAACTCGATCGCGCCAGTCTCGGCATCGACGCGGCCGGGGACGCGGCGGTCTGCATCAATGAGCAAGGTTGCGACCCGACCCGCCACGGCGTTGCGAGCTGTCTCCGCCAGGTCTGCGGTGCCAAGGTACTTCGACCTTGCTGCGCCGAACATATCGATCAGGGCGGTTAAGCGAGCTAGATAATAAGGTTCAATCACCTTCCAGGCACGTTCTCGGAGCGTCTCGACTGACAGGGATTCGGGATCGTTGTCAATGCCGTCGGCGATCAAGAACGGGTTCTGGCTGAGCTTCTGAAACAAGGCGCGGTTTTCGGGCAGGGCCGCGAGCACCAGGGGGAGCCCCGATGGTCTTGAATGGTGGGCGAGAACCTCGCGACCGACGGCGCGGAAGAACCGTTCGGTCTGGATACCCGCAGTGTCGGCAATGGACCCCGAACCGTGACGCACACCCCCCGTGCCCCCCTCAGAGCCGTGGGTCCAGACTTCCACATGCGGTTCCTTGAGTTCCGTCCCCAGGGCGTCTTCGATGGTCTTCGGGACGCCTGGTTTCAATTCGACCGGGTCCAGGGCGTCGCGATTGCCTTCGAAGAGCTGAATTTGCTGCCGGTTCAGACCCAGAACCTGATAACGGTCCGCGGATTGAAGGATCCGGATCAAGGGTTTGATATGGAAGCTGTCGGCCGCGACGGCCAGCTCGGGAACCGGCCGCTGGAGCTGGTAGACCCGGAAGAGGCCGGCCGCGCCCAGCACGGCCAGACCGTCGAGGGTATGGTTCCAGAACGTGGAATTCTCGGCCAACTCCTGAAACGGTTTAAGCAAGGGTCGCACGTCGCGCGTGCCGTATTTCTGTCGCAACGACTCCTCAAGGGTCTTCAAGAGGTTACGAAACCGGATTGGATCTTGCTGGTTGTCCGGATGGTGTCGATGCGTCGGCAGGTAAATTGAGAGACACGGCGGCTCAGACACCCCAAAAGTCCCAGATGCGAAATCATGAGCAAGTGAGTCCATCGGTCTCATCCTTTCTTTGGTGAACAGCGTCTGGTGCGGATCAATCGCAATCTTCATACCCTGGTTTCGGCCGAACGATCCCGCGCGATCGATAAGTGTATTACTCGGGCTATTTAGTGGATCAAATGTTCAATTGTTGGGGACAATGAAGATC
>JBDTIR010000605.1:0-2749 GCA_039936275.1 Isosphaeraceae bacterium
TCGCGATTTTAACGGGTAGTTTGTCTCTCAGGGTCTTCGGAGTCAGGTTGGAGAATTCGGAATTGGTCCAGAAACGTTCCAGATCCAAGCTTTCTTGCGCCAATTTCATTCAATCCGGCGATCTGACAAGACAACAAAGGACCGACGTTGGGTGTTGCAAAATCGCCTCATGGCGAGGGCGGGAACAATTCCCTCCGAGAGCCCTCGGCGAGCCCGTTCCGGTGGGTCGATCGCCCGTTCGTGTGGCTAACTTCTTGACTTCACGACTCCATCCACGGACACAACGCAAAATCAAGGCCGATTGTGACGAGTGTTCCTGAATGCTTCCACCAAAAAGGGACACCGGGATCGACCCGACTTTTCTGGATCTCGGCTCATTCACCGAGTCATCGAACAGCCTAGACACGATGCGCGGTCGCCTGGTTCGGTGGCCGACTTTGTCATCAAACCACGGTCTTCCGTGCGACTGCAACCCCGTTCTCAAGGATCCTCGGACTGGTCGAAGCATCCCTTCCGCGCCGCTCGACCCAATCAATTGTCGCCGTTGGCTCCCCGTTCGCCAAGCCCAAGCCCAAAAGATCAACCAGGATTCGTTCGGGAACCGGGCCGCCAATCTGTTCTATCGGCGTGATTGAGCACGGCAAATTGCCGATTGCGGAATCGCCGAATCGAAACGGGTTTCGCGCGAACGATTACGGAGCGAAGATCGAGGATCCACCAATCTTGCGTTCGCCTCCACGGTGAGCTTTCTGTTAGATTGGGGATCGTAGCGGAGCAAGCACGCATCAGAAAAGGGAAATCTCTTGAACCCGCAAGCCGCAATCGGCGACTCGCGATACTCGCTGGCCCCCGGGCCGATGCTGCCGACGCCGATTAATCCCGGCTGGCGTCGGCTCCAGAGAGCGGTCGTCCGGCTGATCGTTGTCGCGGTGGCGGCCGGCGTTCTGGTCCTGGTCCATCGGCCGCTGCTGGCCGGGTTCGCGGATCTTTTCCGGGTGGATAATCCCGCCCCTTCAGACGCGATCGTCGTCTTGCTGGGTGGACCTGGCCACCGCCCAGAGCGGGCCGCCGCATTGTACCGTGAAGGCCTGGCGCCGGTCATCCTGGTGTGTACCTCAGGGTACGATTCCGCTGCTCATCAGGACGAAACGGCGATGTATCTCAAGACGCTGACCCAGCTTGGCGTTCCTCGCCAGGTGATCCAGGTCTTGCCCGATCGCGTCACTAGCACCAGGGACGAAGCCCAGCGCGTGCGCGACCTGGCACGATTGCGGCCGTGGCGGCGAATCATCGTGATCACGACAGCGTTTCACACGGCCAGGGCGCGCTGGGTCTTCCGCAAGGTCTTGCGAGGAACGGGGATCGACGTACGGATGGCCGCCGCTGGGCATCCCCAATTTCAGGAATCGAACTGGTATCGCTCGGATGAGGGGCTCGTCCTCTACTTCTCCGAGGCGATCAAGACGCTTTATTACTGGCTCATCTACTGAGCGGAGCGTTCGCCAAGGTCGCGCGCCAGGGCCAGGGCCCCTTGAACGACGACCCCCTCGCCCAGAGCGGCGGGGACGACGTCAAAAGCGTCTCGAAACGGCGGGAAGACGAGCCGGGCCAGTTCGGCTCGGATCGGATCGAGCCAGAGGTCGGCGCGGGTCAAGGAGACGCCGCCGCCGAGAATGACCCGTCTCGGGGCGAGCAAGGTGACCGCGTGGGCGAGTCCTTGGGCCAACCCGCGCGCGGCCCTTCGCAAGATCGCCAGGGCTTCGCGGTCGCCCAGGGCCGCCGCCTCGGTCACGATAGCCGCCGTGACGCGGAGCGAGTCGCTGTCGACCAGGCGGACCATTTGGTTGGAGTCCCAGCCGTCCTTGAGACAGCGATCGACGGCGTAACGCCCCTCCAGGCCGATCGCCCAGCCTGAGGCAAGATTTTCCAGCTCGATGGATCGGTGATCGTGCTCTCCTGGATCGTGAATCCAGAGGTGGCCGATCTCGAGCGCACCCGTCCCGCCCCCTCGGTAAATCCGGCCGTCGACGATCAAGGCACCGCCAATTCCGCTGCCGATGGTGACGTACAAAACCGGCGAGAGTCCGACCCCCGCGCCAAACCTCGACTCGCCCAATGCTGCGGCGTCGGCGTCATTCTGAACCGAGACGAGCGCCACTCCCAGGTTCTGGCGGACCCAATCGGCCAGGGGGAAGCCGTTCCATCCCTGAACCTGATGCGAACAGGTCACAATCCCTTGCCTGGCGTCCACAGGGCCGCCGAAGCCGATCCCGACGGCGTCCAGGTCTTCGCGTCTCAACCTCGATTGCTCAAGCAAAGGGCCGACGGCCGCGAGGATCTGGGCCAGAATCCCCTCGGCACCGTTGTGAGCCACGATCGCCAGCCGTTTCAAGCCCTTGATCGTGCCGTCGCCGGCCCCAAGGCCGATCTGGAGCTTGGTACCGCCGATTTCGATTCCGAGCCCGATCATTGATCAAGCCACGCCATTGGTAACAGGGGCCGGTTCCGCGAACCGGCGGTACAGGTCGTCAATGACCCAGTGAAAGACCACCTGATGCAGTGATTCCACGATGCCCATGTCGTCAATGCCGACGTGCAGATTATGCCGCCCCAGGTCCTTGAGCGCGCCGCCCTTGAAGCCGGTGATACCGACCGTGACCAGGTCGTTGGCGTTGGCCCACTCGACGGCCTTGAGCACGTTCGGACTGTTGCCCGAGCCGGAAATGGCTAGCAACAGGTCGCCCGGCGA
>JBDTIR010000606.1:0-6620 GCA_039936275.1 Isosphaeraceae bacterium
CCCAAGCTCGCCGCGCCGAGCGAACCCAAGCTCGGTGCGCCGAGCGAACCCAAGCTCGGTGCGCCGAGCGAACCCAAGCTCGGTGCGCCGAGCGAACCCAAGCTCGGTGCGCCGAGCGAACCCAAGACCGAACGCCGAGCGAAGCCAACCGCCATTTTTGCAGTCAACGGGAGAGTCAAACAACGGTTGACCTGATCCCGGCCAAGGACGCGGTCAGAGGACCGGGCAACCGCCGTTCGGCGAGCAACAACACTTTGGAGGAATCCAAAGGGGGCTATCCTCTATGAAGAAGAGGTCGCCGGCCCTGGAATTCGACGATCCGATCCCAATAATGGGGAAGATCCCCCGAATAACCCATGTCGGGCGTGGTTTCCGACAGAAATCGAACGCCCGCCGAGCACCGCCCGTCGGCCCACAGGCACCTTGGGTAATTGAGGAGACTTAGAGATGATGTGCAAAATGGTTAAAAGGGGGGTCCTGGGTGCCGCCGTTGGCGCCGGGGCGTTGGCCCTGTTGTTCGGCACTGCTGCCCCCAGTTATGTCAAGACGGCGTACCACAACGTCCGGCAGTCGGCCAAGGATTCCGTTCCGGTCGATTTTGAGATCTCCAGGGCCAGGCAGGAACTGCAAGCTCTGACCCCGGCGATTGAGTCCTGCACTGAGGAAGTGGCCCGCGCCGAGGTTCGTGTGGAACGCCTGGAAGAAGAGATCGTCGCCGAGAACTCGGTCCTGGACCGCGAAGGGCGGAAGCTCGTCGCCCTGCGGCAGCACCTTGATGAAGCCAGGCCCGTGCCTGTTACCGGCCTGACCTACTCCCGTGCGGAGGTCGTCCAGGACCTGGGCAACCGGCTCGACCGTTACAAGGACGGCCGCAAGATCCTCTCCGAGAAGTCGGAAACCCTGCGGCTCCGCAAACAGGCCGTGCAGTCGGCCCGTGAGAAGCTGGAGAACATGAAGGCGGCCAGGCAAGTGCTCTTGACCAAGATCGAATCGATCGAGGCCAAACTCCGCCAGATCGAGGCCAGCCAGGCGGCCAGCGCGATCAGCTTTGACGACAGCGCCCTGTCCAGGGTCAAGCAAACCGTGGCCGAACTGGAAGAGCGAGTCGAGGTCATGGACCGCGTCTCCGCCCAGAAGGCCAGCCTCTCTGAGCGCGCCTTCGCCGTCGAGATCGACCAGGGGCGCGACGTCGCCCAAGAGATCGACGCCGAGTTCGGCGCTCCGGCCAAGGAAACCCGGACGGCTTCGGAAAAAGACCTCTAAGTGACGTCCCCAACGAACACCGGTGAAGGGCTCTTTTAAACCAGAGCCCTTTGTCGGTCGTTGCGTCCCGACCACATTCGTTTGCTTTCGGATCGACCTACTCGCTTTCGATCTTTTTTTTAGTTTGTTCTATTAGAGAGATTTCCGGGGCTTTGAGTCGATTTTTGGTTCGATGTACTCAAGGTGAACGGCCTGGATTTGAGACTGCGGGACCACCTTGTTCGAACATTGGCCGGGCGTCGACGAATAAGATCAATGGCGGGTCAAACGGCGGCAAGCCATCGGGCCCGAAACCTAATAAAGATACAACGGCGTGAGTGGCGGACCCTTTACCATGCTCACCCTTGGCGGCAAGTCAACCATGTTGGGACACTGGCGAATCGCGTTGCGACAGGCGGAGGAGTCGGCCAGGGCCGGACGCTTCGACGAAGCGCTGGCGATGGTGAACCGGCAAGGTGTGGCCGATCATCGCCTCGCAGTCAAACTGCGGAACCGCCTGGTTCTCGACCTGGTTGCCCGAGCGTCCCGCAGGGCCGATGCCGACGACGTCCCCGGGGCGATCGCCGACCTGAATCTGGCCGGTCAACACGGCGTGGCCCCCGACGTCCTGGCCGCCGCCAGGCTCCGCCTGGCTGAGCAGGTCGCCGACGAGGTCCGTCTGCACCTCGACACCGGCGAGCCCGGACGGGTCGTCGAAATGGTCGAGGCCCTCGCCAAGGACCACGTCGGCGGGCCGACCCTGCGCCGGATGCGCGAGGCGGCCGAAGCCTGGCAACTCGGCCTCGACGAGCAGCGACGAGGGGAATTCGGCCTGGCCCGCGACTCCTTCGACCGCGCCGAACGGCTCGCGGGGGACTCGGCCGCCGCCCCCTTGAGCGACGCCCGCCGCGACCTGGCCGCCCGGCAAGAAGCCTCAAAGCCTTTGATTGAACGGCTTTACGCTGCCCTCTCGGCAACGAACTGGGGCGACACGCTGGCTGCGGCCGAGGCCGTGCTCGACGCCCTGCCCGACCATCCGGCCGCGCGTCAGGCGCGCTCCCGAGCCTGGCAGCAAATCGGCGGGCTCAGCCCCAATGCCGCCTTGCCCGCCAGGGCCGACCGCGTCGCCAATGGTCCAGTCTGCGAGCCAAGGGCAGCGGCCGACCAGGACGACGGAATCATGATCCTCGACATCCAGGACCGTTCCCCAAGGTGGCCCGACGCGGCCTTGCGCCCTGTGCCGAAGTCGGGCAATGCTCGTTTGTTCCGAGCCAACGCCCCCGTAAGGCAGGTCGATCCCCAAGGACCTGGCGGGCGGTTCCTGCTCTGGGCCGACGCCATCGGCGGCTACCTCGTCTGCCAGGGGGACCGGGTGGTTTTGGGTCGCGCCGGTCCCGAAGGTCTGGCCGACGTCCCCTTGCTGGGCGACCTGTCTCGCCAGCATGCAACGATCATCCGCGACGGCGACGGCTACGTTCTGAAGGCGCACCACCCTTGCTTTGTCAACGGCCGTCGGATCGACACCACCTCGTTGCGTCAAGGAGACGTGATCCGCCTGGGGGCCAGCGTCGAACTCGAGTTCCACCAGCCGAGCCCGGTCAGCGCCTCGGCCCGGTTGTCGTTCGTCAGCAGGCACCGCCTGCCGGTCGCTGTCGATGGAATTCTCTTGATGGCCGAGACATGCATCATTGGTCCCTCGGCGCAGGCCCATATCAGGGCGACCGACCTCAAGACCCCCGTCGTGCTCTACCACCAAGACTCGGCGCTCTGGTGCCGGGCCGCCGGCACGTTCGAGGTTGACGGCCACCCCCAGGTGGCACGCGCCCCCCTGGGTCCAACGTCGAAGGTCCAGGGCGATCGGTTCTCCTTCAGCCTCGAACCGCTCGCAACTCGATCCGACTTGACCTGATTTGGTTGAAGATCCGGCCGCGACCGGCGAAGATACAACCTCAAGATGAGGCGATTGGAATGGTCCTGACGGAGCCGTGATCTCAATGAACGCAACCACTCGAAATTTGACCGACACGGCCCTGGATGAGACTATTGCCCACGAGCCCACACCCGGCTCGGTCCTTGACGATCCCCGAGGGGGAGATCCCATGTCCGACGCCTTACCTCGAGATCGGCACCGCTACACGTTCGGCTCGGGCGCCCGCCCCCTGGACGGTTACACGATCAAGCGGGCGATCGGCCGCGGCGGCTTCGGCGAGGTCTACTACGCCACCTCCGACGCCGGCAAGGAAGTGGCCCTGAAGCTGATCACCCGCAATCTGGAAGTCGAGCGCCGGGGGTCCGTGCAGTGTATGAACCTCAAATGCCAGAACCTGGTGACGCTCTATGACTTGAGAGAGAACGGCGAAGGAGACACCTTCGTCATCATGGAGTACGTCAACGGCCCGAGCCTGGCGAACATCCTGACCCGGCACCCGTGCGGCCTTCCGCCTGAAGAGATCCGGGCCTGGCTCAACGGCCTGGTCGAAGGGGTCGCCTACTTGCACGATCATGGGATCGTTCACCGCGACCTGAAACCCGCGAACATCTTCCGGGAAGCCGGCGTGGTCAAGATTGGCGACTACGGCCTGTCCAAAGCGATCAGCCAGAGCAAGGGAGAGTCCGGCCACTCCGAATGCGTCGGCACCTGCCACTACATGGCCCCGGAAACATCAACCGGAAGATATCAAAAACCGATCGACATTTATGCCATCGGCGTGATCCTGTATGAGATGGTCTCCGGCCGCGTGCCGTTTGACGGTGAGTCGGTCGGCGAGGTCTTGATGAAGCACCTGACCAGTCGGCCCGACCTGTCCTGCTTGCCGGAACCCTACCGATCGGTCGTCGAACGGGCCCTGGCCAAGGACCCGAACCACCGCCCGTCGCAGGTCCACGGCCTGCTCTTGCCAGGCGACGCGCCCAAGGAGCCGGAGATGCGATATCTCGGTGAGACCCAAGGCGTCGCCCCCCGGGCGCCGACCCGGGACGACGTCTTGCGGATCGGCATGGACGACCCGGTCCTGTACATCGGGCCAGAGACCCAGCCGCCAAGGGCCCAGCCTCAGCCTCAGCCGAGGGCCTCGCGCCGGCGTTCCGCGCGTCGAGGATCGCCGACGGCCCCGCCAAGGCCCGCGCCTCCTCCGGTCGCCAGCAGGCCGGTCCAGAGGCCGATACCGCCCGCCCCGCCGTTGCCCAGCGGCAGGGTCCGGTTGGCGGAGTTGTCCGGGTCGATGCTCGCGGCCACGCCGCTTGCCGCGGTTGTCTCGGCGTTCTGCCTGCCCGCGTTCGCCCCCTTGGGGATCAATTCCCCCCAGGACCCGGCGCAGCTCGCCTTGCTCTTTGGGATCACGCTCCTGGGAACCTGGGGCGTCTTGATCCCCGCCAAACTCTGGGAAGGCCGCGCCTTGCCAGGCGCAACCCGCCGCTTGATCCTCCTGGTCATCGGCCTGGTCGTCGGTGTCGCCAGCCTGGCCCTGGGCTTCTGGATCACGCCTGGAGGCGGGGCCAACTCTCAATCAGCCTTGATCCATTGGGGGAGCGGAACGGGGATCAACCATACCTTGGTGCGATCGGCCGGGTTCGTGGCCTACTTCGGTCTGGCCTATGCCGTCGGCGCCTGGTCGGCCTTGACGGCGCGCGACCGCCGCGCCCGGTTCCGGTTCCTGCCGACGGTTTGGACGGTGCTGAGCGGCGGCCTGATCGGCCTGGTTACGCCGGTGCCTCAGTCCTGGGGACTCTTGATCCTGACCCTGGTCGCCCTCGTGGTCCAAGCGGTCAGCCCCTGGAGCAAGCTCGCGGCCGACCACACCCGCGCCCTGAGACGCCGGGCGGCTTGAGATCGGATCGGCCGTTCAAAGAGCCAAATCTTCCGACGTCCCGAACGAATCCCCTTCTGACCTTCGGCCCATTTGGTCTCGACCGCAACGGTCTGGATCGGTTGGCCGGGTGCATCGGTGAGGACCGGAACCCATGAACCGCGTTGTCTTGCTCGCCCTACTTCTGATCCCCGGCCCGGCCTTCGCCATCGATCAGGTTGGTCGCGACGGCGATGTCAAGGGGCTGCCAGAGCCCGTGGTCGCTCCGTCACTCTCCGATCGCATCAACGAAGTCAATGCCGTTGAAGCCGCGCCGGCCCCCTGGGCTCGGCCAAGCGGCGGCGATGAGGCGTCAGCCTGGTTCCGCCAGGGGATCGGCAAACGCCTGCGGCAGGTCATCCGCCCTTCGGGTCGCAAAGGCCCCAGGCTCTCGCCAACCTGGCGGGACCGGCCAGGCCTGACGGTCATCGAAGGGGAGCTTTCGGCCACCGTCGAACGGGCCGAGCAGAGCGCCTTTCAGAAGCTGGGCGACGCTGTCTCCGCCTGGGTCGCCCCCGAAGTCGCTCGAACCTGGAAGGTCCCGACGGCGACTCTCCGGACCTTGGCCGGGAACGAGCGGGAGATCATTGAGGTCCACAAGGACTACGGCACCCTCTACCAAGCCGTCTTGCGTTGCGAACTCTCGCCGAGCCGTCGGGCCGAGATTGTTCGGACCTATGAGAGCCAGGTGGTCGCCCGCAGGCTCGGCGTGCTTGGCGTGATCCTCGCCTTCGTGATGGCCTGCCTGGCCGCCTTGGCCGCGTACATCAGGGCCGACGAGGCGACCAAGGGGTATTACACTAACAGGCTCCGCCTGATCGCCGCGGCCGGAGTCGGCGCAGCGGGCGTGGTGGCCTATCGGGTGCTGAGTCGAGGACTCTTCTCATGACCAGACTCGTTGGACTTTTAGTCCTCATCGCGGTGGGCGCCTTGGTCGGGCTCATCGTCCGCGCCCAGCGGCCGGCTCACGAGCGGATGTTCGGTTGGCCTCGCGAGCTCAACGGCTGGCACCTGGCGTTCCTGGCCACCCTGGCGGTGCTGGTCGCGTTCGTGGTCTTGCCGGTGCGGGGCGTCGCGGTAATCCTCCCCCTGGCGGCCCTCCTGGTTCTTGCCTGGGTTCATGAGTTCACTCTTTTGATGCGCCAAGGTGATGAGCTGTTCCTAGGTCGATACGATAAACCGATCTGGGCCTTGCTGTTGATCATCTTGCCGCCGGTCGGCCTTCTGACCTTCTGGTTGTTCCGCAAGGCGCACTGGCCGGAAGCCAAGCCAGTCCGTCGTGGCGCGGCCCATGACCTGAGCTGACCTTGTTGAGCCTTTTGCCCCCGAGGCTGGCTCCTATTCGTTTGGTTCAGTTTCCAAAGGTTGGTCCTGGCGAGCCGGGCTGATCTTGGTTAGAATGAACCCATCGAAGGGCGTTCGAGGACTGAAGAGACCTCCTGGGGCCGACCCGATCCCATGCCGACCACCGACGCCGAGAGGCTCCTGATCCGGCAGGTGCGTGCTGGCGACCCGCACGCCTGGCAGCTCTTG
>JBDTIR010000607.1:0-1963 GCA_039936275.1 Isosphaeraceae bacterium
AGGCGGGCATAAAGGGGTAGACGGCCTTCTGAGCTAACCCGATTGTCTGCTTCGATCCAGAGATCCGGCGGCGGGTCGGCCGGCAGGATGATCCGGTCCTTGCCACGGATCAAGGGTTCGTGCGTGAAGTAGAAGCTCTCATCGGGCTCCTTGCCACTGCCTTTCTTGAGCGTTTGGTCTCCGAGCCGAAACGTCGTCGAGCCAGCGCCACAGAAGGGAATCTCAAGAGTGGACGCGACGACCCGCACCACGACGCCGATTCGCTTGGCGCCCCGTTCGTGGATATATTCTGGTGACATAATCTCCAGCTTCCCATCCAGATACGTCATCCGGTAGCCCGGGTTCGACCGCCTGATGCGGAGGTACATCCCGAAGGTGATCCCGCGCAGAACCATCGGGCCCGGGATCTGTGTGATGGTGCTCATGGGAACACTCCTTTGGTCATTAACTCTCCCCGGGCACCTCGTGCTGCATCCAGGCACGGCGGGGGACCAGGCGGATGTTGAGGCCGATCTTGGTGGTCTGGATGTCCCAGTCGTCGCGGTCCCAGCCGACGAGGATTCCCGAGGCTTCGAGGCGGTCGAGCATTTGCTCGACGTAGCCTGGAACGCGGTCTTCGAACTCGGCGACCAGGTTGAGCTTGCGGCCGATCAGGTTGAACAGGCCCCGGATCGTGGAAGGCCCCTTGTCGGCGATTCGCTGCATCCCTTCGGGAGAGACCGGGTCGGGGCCTTCGGTACTGAGTTGCATCGACCGTAAGAGCATGCCGAACTGACCCATCCAACTTTCGCCGAAGCCAAAATACTCACGATGGATGATGTGGACCTCGCCGCGACGGACCAGGGCCGCCTGGTAGACCGACTCCAGGTAGTTCTCACCAAAATCGGTCTGGAAGGCGATGTTGATCGCTTTGGCCATGTTCTGGAGCGCAGCGGGAATCCCGACCCGGTCCGGGTCGATCGGCAAGGCCATGTCGCGCAGGCCGCCCGCTCTTCTAGCCGTGACGACGTCGCCCGCCCCTGGACTGACGGCCACACCCAGGCCGACCTCTCCTGACCGCGACGGACTCGCCATCACCGCCGCCGGTTGCCTTGGCGGATTTGCGCGGTTTGGGGAGGAGGACGGGGACCTGGAACCTGGGCCGGGGGGTGGCTCGGGCGGCTGGGACGACATGGGAGGCGGCTCCGGCAAAAAAAGTTGACCAGGACCAAGGGATGCGGATTGGCGCTCGATGCTTTACACTATGCGAGCCGCCGATCGGATGCCAGCCGTCAACCGCTGGTTTGCTCCGCTCACCCCAAGGGCAACAGACCAGGCGAGGGCGTCAATCCCTCAATATTCTGGCGGTGCGTCACGAATCGACCGCTTCGCCGTTGCCTATTCATAGGGACAGAGATCCCAGGTTGATGAACGGCGCGACGGGTTGATCCTCAGGCATTCTTGGATGAGTGTCGAAACCTCAGATTGCCGGTTCATGGAACCCGAAGCAAAGAGCGCGCCGCCCTCGCACGCGATACGAACTCATGACTTACCGAACGATCGCCATCGGCGATATTCATGGCTGCTCGCTGGCACTCGAACGACTGATCGCCGCAGTCAACCCTGGTCCCGAGGACACGGTCGTCCCCCTGGGTGACTACATCGACCGGGGCCCTGAGAGCCGTGGCGTTCTCGACCAACTTCTCGCCCTCGGTGAGCGCTGCCGGCTGGTTCCGTTACTCGGCAACCATGAGCAAATGCTGCTTGATGCGCGGACCAGCGCAACCATGAAGCGGCAATGGCTCGAATACGGCGGCATTGCCACGCTCCAATCGTATGGTGATACCCTGGACCTTGATGCGGTCCCGCCTGAGCACATCGCCTTTCTAGAAACCTGTCGCGATTATTACGAAACGGAAACTCACATTTTTGTTCATGCGAGCTATTGTCCCAATCTCCGGATGGACGAACAGCCGTCGTTCGT
>JBDTIR010000608.1:0-4026 GCA_039936275.1 Isosphaeraceae bacterium
CCCCGACGACCGGAAGACGCCGCCTCTCAGTGGGACCTCGCCCCCTTCAGCCTTCGTGTTGACGCTCTGGGAGTGGTTCAAGAACCGATCGAAGTTCACAAGACCGTGAATCTTGAGGAGTCGTCAACCAAGAAATCCATCCATCATTCAGACAATTTGAACTGAAAATATTGATATTATTTTACATATTTTTATTTCAGTGTACGTCAGCGCCCTTCGAAATCCAAAAGGACTATTCCCCATGAAAATCGCCTGGTTCACGCACCGTTATCATCCTTGCGTCGGTGGCGCTGAGAATTATGGTCGGGCGATGGTCCGGCGGTTCGTCGAAGCAGGCTGCGCGGTGGACGTCCTGACCAGCGACGCGCACGACCTCTGGTACTTCACCGACCGAGGGCGGCGACGGGTCGAGGCTGCTCGCGAGTCACGGGTCGATGGGGCGCGGGTCAAGCGGTTTCCGGTGCGACATTTTCCCGGCCAGCGCTATCTGGGTAGGCTCCTGAGCTATGCACCCCACTGGCCGACTCAGTGCCGTTGGGAGTCGTTCATGCCAATCCTACCCGGCCTCGACCGGGTCCGAGGCGCGTACGACGCCGTCTTCGCCGTCGGCTTCCCGTACACGATTTTCTCGCACGCCGCCTGGCTCACCGCCAAAAGCGCCGGCGCTCCCTTGATCCTGACGCCGTTCCTGCACCTCGCCACGCCAGGCGACGCCGTGAACCGCGCCTATACCCGTCCGCATCAAGTCCGCCTCTTGGCCGAGGCCGATTGCATCGTCGTTCAGACAAAACTTGAAGCCGACGCGGTCGCCGCCTGGGGAATTTCACGCGACAAAATATTAACACTGGGCATGGCCGTTGAACATGCGGAAGTGACCGGCGGTAGTCGAACCGCCATGCGCCAGACCTTCGGCATCCCGGTCGATCGGCCGACAGTCGGCCACCTGGCCACGCTCGACCCCAACAAAGGGACGAACGACCTGGTTCGCGCCTTGTTGCGAATCAACGCCGCCAGACCGTCAAACAACCCGGTTCAGCTTCTTCTGGCCGGTCCCAGTTCGCCGGATTTCGAAGCATTCGCCGCGACCTTGCCTGCCGAAACCTCGCAATGGCTGACCAGGGTCGGCCCTTTGCCCCTGGCTGATCGTGCCGATTTCTTCGCCGCGCTCGATCTGTTCGCCATGCCTTCGCGCACCGACTCCTTCGGCATCGTGTTTCTCGAAGCCTGGGCCAACGCCCTGCCCGTGGTCGCTGCCAAGGCCGGCGGCGTGGCCGAAGTGGTCACGCACGACCAGAACGGCCTCCTCGTCCCGTTCGGCGACCTTGACCAGCTTACCTCCGCGCTCCAGAACCTTCTGAACGACTCCGACCTGACCCATCGCCTCGGCGACGCCGGCTATCACTTGGTCAACGGCCACGGTTACACCTGGGACGACCGCTTCGCCGCGCTTCACGACCGCATCGAACCCTTGATCCGCCCTCGGGTGTTCCGCCCCTTCGATCTCGCTGCGGCGGGTTGAGCCTTTGTGCCGTAATACGAACATGTTTTGGCGTGAAATGAATACGTAGACCCTTGATTCCTCGACAGAATCGGCGATTCCTAATATCATTCGAAGGGAGCGTTACGACGGGTTGAGCGCCGAGACGTTCCCAGGAAATCCCTGCCCATGACAGGCTCTCGCGCCCGGTTCGCGATGCGTCGGGTGTTGACGGCGGTGGCGATCGTGGCCGGCATGATGATCGTTCATTCGCTCATCATCACGGGCACCCCTGAACCTGTTTACGTCGTCGTTTCGGCATGCGTCGCCGGCGTTTTCGGACTGGGAGCGATGCGCCGCCCCTGGTTCTTTCTGACCATCGTGGTCGCGCTCATCGTGGTCTTGCCAGAGGTCTCCGACAGCAGCGCCCACACTCTGTTTGGGGGCTGCTTCATTCTGGGTTGGGCGCTCGGGGCCCTTGCCGGCTGGAGTCTCCGATACCTCGGCACAGTGCGTACCCACCTCCAGACCAAACCAAGGCCGACGGAACTCGATCAGAAGTCGTCTTGGCGAGCCCCTGACCATCCAGGTAGCCTCTTGGTGGAACCGAGTACGCACCAAACCGTCTTCGAAGGTTGCCCTTCCATGTCCACGACCGCTTACGTCCCCGAGGCGTTCCCCCATCATTGGCTGCCCCTGGAGGTCGCCTTGACGACCTGGGAGCAGATCGAGCCTTGGTATCAGCAACTTCTGGAACGGCCGATCGACTCGCCCGAGGCTTTGGAAACCTGGCTGCGCGACCTGGGCGAACTGAACGGGGCCGTCGCCCAGGAAGGGGCCAGGCGTTACATCGCCATGACCTGCCAGACCGACGACCCCGACCGCGAACAGGCCCACCTTGCCTGGGTTCGCGACATCGAGCCCAGGCTCAAACCGCTCCAGAACGACCTTCGCGCCCGCTATCTCGACTCCCCACACCGCTCGGCCTTGCCGAAAGACCGCTATCAGGTCTACGACCGCGCTCAGGCCAACCGCCGAGACCTCTTCAGGGCCGCCAACGTCCCCAGGGAAACCGCCCTCGCGGAACTCGAACAGCAGTATCAAAAAACCATCGGCGCCATGACGGTGATGTTCCAGGGGAAAGAGTACACCCCCGCGCAAATGGCCCCGTTCCTCGAAGAAACGGACCGCGACCGTCGCCAAACCGCCTGGGAACTCGTCGCCGCCAGACGCCTCAACGACCGCGAGACCCTGGACAGCTTGTTTGACCAGATGCGCGACCTCCGCGTCGCCATCGCCAGGGAAGCGGGGTTCGACAGCTTCACCGACTACGCCTATCGCCTCCGCGAACGGTTTGATTACGGCGTCGCCGACGCCGAACAATTTCAAGACGCCATCGAGCGCGTCGTCGTCCCCCTGGCCAAAGACCTGCAAACCCAGCGTCGAGACCGCCTGAAGCTGGACACCCTCCGCCCCTGGGACCTCTCGGTCGATCCGCTCGGCCGCCCCCCCTTGCGGCCGTTCAACGACCCCGACCGGCTCGAAACCGGCACCCAAGCCATCTTCGCCGACGTTGATCCCGACCTTGGCCGCCAGTTCGCCTTCATGCGCCAGCACGGCCTGCTTGATCTGGCCAACCGCAAAGGCAAGGCCCCGGGGGGCTACCAGACCACGCTTGAAGACGACCGCTTGCCGTTCATCTTCATGAACGCCGTCGGCCTTGACGGTGACGTCCGCACCTTACTCCACGAAGGCGGCCACGCCTTCCACGCCCTCGCCAGCAGGGCCGAACCCCTCGCCGCCTACCGAGAGGCCCCCATCGAATTCTGCGAGGTCGCCTCAATGAGCATGGAACTCCTCGGTGCTCGCGACGCCGGATCGTTCTACAACCAAGCCGACGCCGCCCGCTCTTACCGCCAGCTCCTCGAAGGCGTCGTGCTCATCCTCCCCTGGATCGCCACCGTCGACGCCTTCCAGCACTGGCTCTACGCCCACCCAAATCACTCAGTCGCCGACCGCCAAGCTGCATGGAACGTCCTGCTTGACCGCTTCGGCGGCATCGTCGGCTGGTCCGGCCTTGAAGACGCCCGCTCCAGTAGCTGGCATCGCCAGTTGCACATTTTCTTGTATCCCTTCTATTACATTGAATACGGGATCGCCCAGCTTGGCGCGTTACAGGTCTGGCGGAGCGCCCTGCGAGACCGCGCCGGGGCCGTCGCCGCGTATCGTCACGGCCTCTCGCTCGGCGGCTCGCGCCCCTTGCCCGAACTCTTTCAGGCCGCCGGCATCCGGTTTGACTTCCAGGAGGCCACCCTCCGCCCGCTCATGGACGCCATCAACGCAGAGCTGGCCACTCTCGGGGAATGACCGACGACCGTTAATGTAACGACAAAGGCCAGCGGAACAAGACGTGTTCCGCTGGCCATTGCTTGCTAATCACTGACCAATGTGATCAGAGCGCTTTGAGAAACTCAACCAAGTCCCCAGACTCCCGATCGTTCAGCCTCAGATTGAAGTGCGTGTTGTAATGGTCGATCACGTCGTCCAGG
>JBDTIR010000609.1:0-2760 GCA_039936275.1 Isosphaeraceae bacterium
GGGGGCGTCCACGCCCTCCCCGGCCGAGGCCGACGCTGATCCTGAGATTATCGTGCCTCCCCCGCAACCGACCGCCGGCAGCCTCGGTGCCGCCCCTGGAATTTCCAGGTTCAAAGCCGTCAAGGCCGGCCTTGCCGGCGGCGACGTCCCCAAGGCCGACGGCTGGGCCTGGCTGGCTAGCCTGGGTTACAAGAGCGTGCTTGATCTTCGCCAGCGCGGCGAGGTCCAGCCGGCCGACCTGGCTGAGATCGACCAGAACGGCCTGATCCGGATTTCCCTGCCCGTTTCCCTGGAAACCCTCGACGAGAAGCACCTCGAACAGTTCGAGAACCTCGTGTCTCAGCAAGGGTTGCGCCCCTTGTACTTCTTCGACACCGACGGAGTTCGGGCCGCCGCCCTCTGGTACGTCCATCACGTCGGCTCCGGCGAGGTCGATTCTCAAGAGGCCGCGCGCATTGCCTCAGAGATCGGCAAGATCGACCAGAAATACTGGATCGCCGCTACCGCCTTGCTCGCCCGTCGCCATCCGACTGCGGTGCCAACAGCCGCGGACCCCGCGCCTCCAGAGATTCCCGCACCCGACGAGATCCCGTCCGCCGCCACGGAGCCAGAGGCCAAAGCCTTGCTGGATTCGACCGTCGCCGTTGCCCAGGCCCCCGTCCAACCTCCAGAACTGACCGAGCCCCCTGCGCCTACAAATTCCTATGATTCGACCGCCTGGCGTCCCTACGCGGCAATGATCCTCACCGGCCTGGGCATGCCATTGGCCTATTTTGGCCGTTCAGCTCTGGCTAACCTCGGTAGTTCGGTACGGGCCAGTCTGCCAGGACCGGCGCGATCACCGAAATCGCTTCCGTCCGCGTCGGATGGTTGAACGTCAAACTGCGCGCATGTAATACGATCCGATGACCACCATCGAGGGCCTGCACCACCGACGTCGCGCCATACTTGCGGTCGCCCAAAATCGGCAAGCTTCGCGACGCGAGCTGGATCCGGAGTTGATGACTCCGCCCCGTGATCGGCCTTAGTTCCAGCGTCGTTGTGCTCGCCCCGCGTTCCAGAACTCGCACGATCATGCGGGCCTCTTGCCCTCCAGGCGTCCCTTTGGGTACGACCCGGGTGACGTTCCGCCGCTCATCCTTCCAGAGGGTGTCAACCCACTCCCCTCCTTCCTCCTCGCAATTCCCCTCGACTACCGCCCAGTAGACTTTTTCCACCGTCCCCTCGCGAAACTGCGTTGAGATCCGCCCGGCCGCCTTGCTGGTCTTGGCCAGAAGCACGACCCCGGAAACCGTCCGGTCGAGTCGATGGACCAGGCCGACATAGACGTTCCCCGGCTTCTGATACCTGACTTTCAGATCCGCACGCGCCCAGTCAATCAACGACGCTTCGCCGGTGACGTCCCCTTGCGCCAGGAGCCCCGCCGGCTTGTTCACGGCCAGGCAGTGGTTGTCTTCAAAGAGGATTTTGGGCATTGAGATCGATCACCAGGCCGTTCCCGTAGGGTGTGTAAAACACGCCAATTGGTGCAAAAATCGTGGCGGCTCACGACCCTGCGAGCCGTTCCAGGCAGGTCCTCGTCTCCTCCCTCGACTTCGCGACTTCGAGGAATCCGCAATATAAAGTGTCAAAATGGGACGGATGCACCCGCAGAGCGCCCACAAACGATCTCCCGTTCTCCATATTCTGGGCGATATTGTCAATCACTCTTGAGAACCTTTTACTCCCAGCGGCTGCGACTCGACCGCCGGCGCGCACCACCCGAACCGTCAGGGGTTTGTCTCGCAGGAGTCTCGACAACGCCGCGGCGAAGCGTGCGGCCTCGCGGCTCCGGCCGATCGTCCGCCGGAACCGCTCTCGCGAGATCGCCCCTCGAGTTTCGCCAAGCGCCTCCAGTTCCTCAATCAGGCAGCCGTATTCTTCGCCGACGGACAACGCGGCCAGAAGAGCGGGACCAACCCTTGCCCCGGTCTGGTTCAAGGCCGATGCGAGCGGATAGCCCGAGCGAACCTTCATCGCCATCCTGACCAGAACGCCTCGAAACCGACGGCTCGGGTTCACCTCGGCGGCCAGCCGGATGGCCTGATCGGCTGCGAGCCCCTCGGCGAGTCCCTGGCGGAAGGCTTCGGCGAAGACCAGTTGGCAGGACTGGCGAATTGGCACGACCAAGACCCACCGACGGGCCTCACGCTCCCGAGGCGTTGACCAGCCCGCGATCCGCGAGCGGAGCATCGCGAATCGAGAAATCGGTTGCAAACTCTTCTTGGGAATCGAGTCGTCGAAATCGGGGTCAAGCCGTGGCGACTCCCAGCTTTCTCGGATGATTGAAGACCGCCAAGACTCAAGTACGGTACGCCACAATCGCCTTACTTGATTCAAAATCCGGCTCTCGACGAAGCTCCTCCACCGATTCCGTGGGACGGTCTCGCGCCTGGCTCGATGCCTTGCCAGATACATGGCCCTGAGCAATCGATGAGCGCACCCGGAAGCGTCAAGCCAGTACGGCGTCTCTGCCGCGTCGGCAGCCGGTTCAACGCGTCCTGGACCTTGCGGTTCGTTCGCCATGATCAGTTCCCCGATTCCAGGGCCGCTACTTCTCTCACTCGTGGATTCAAGCCGACCGTACATCGACCCCAGCCATCAGCCCGGCGATAGAGAGGTCTTCGTCCAGGTCCGGCCAGTGCAGACCAATCCCGCCTCCGCCGATCTCGTAACGCGTACGCTGCTCCGGCGTGGCGTCGCGCAAGACAGGAAACCATG
>JBDTIR010000610.1:0-4930 GCA_039936275.1 Isosphaeraceae bacterium
GGACATGCTTAAGCAAATGAAACATTAAGTCGCCTCCGAATCGGGCGGCAGCGCCCTGCTTGCGGAGAAGAACGGTCCGTCGCCGAGCCCGGCCGTCAGCACGGCACGGGTCGGGCGGCGGGGGTCGTAAAGGGCCCATTGCCGGGCCTCAAACCGACGGCCGGGCTCGACCAGGAAGACGGCGCTGTCGTCCGCCTGGATGCCTTGGCCGTCGGCCGTTTCGAAGACGAACCGGCAATCCAGGTGCAACGGAGTCGGTGGAACGGCAAGCCGATCATCATCGGCGAGGGCGACCGCGTGCCAGCGCCCCCCTTGAACGATCATCATCACGCAGAGCACCACCGTGGCGATTCCGCACGAGGCAATGAACAGGACCGCCATCCCTTTGCCGATCGGACGCCCCACCAGCCGCATCGGCACCTTGCCGTTGAGGCTCAGGCCGAACAAGAACCCGCAGACCGTCAGGGTCAGCACCAATACGGCGATTGCGGCCCCGATCCAGAGGCATCCGCCCGGCTTCAGGGTCGGCCGCTGGGCCACGCCCGGCCGCGCTTCCAGCCAGGGCTGGATGTCGGCAAACGGCTCGTAAGGGTGGGGGCCACTCTCACCGTACTGAGTGAACCGGGCCGATTCGACCGTCGCCAAGGTTGACAGGCCGTGGACCAAAAGCCGGATGCGCTTGCGTCCATCCCGCGTGCCGACGCCGATCAAGACCAGCCCAATCACAGGGAAGACCGCCAGCAAGAGCAGCCAGCCCGTCGGCCAGGGGGCGGTGCGCATCCCCTGAATCCGGTTGAGGTTGGGGTTCTTTGGGCTGTATTCCACGACGGCGTTCCGTCCCTCGGCCTCCTTCCACTCGGTAAAGCTGACGCCGCGCAACGGGGTGCCGCCGGGCGGGCGGAACGTGTACTCAACACGGAAAACCGGGCGGTCATTAAGTTTCAGATGGGCTGACTCGACTCGCTCGATCCGGCCGGGGACGGTTCGGGCGCTCCGGTCGAGCCGCCAGGTTCCCAAGGGGTCGATGCGCGGGCTCATCTGGCTCACGAATGCCAGGCTCCAGACCAGCAAGAAGATACCGAACTGGAACGGGGTCTTCTGTCCCCCCTTCTTGGTCAGGAGCCGCCAGCGCGCCGACAAGGGGACCGACCTGGGCGGCGGCGGTAGCCGCGCCCAAGGGTTGCCGCCTGGTTCGTCAAGGAACTCAGTGATGATGTCCTTGTGCATCAATGATGATGTTCTTGTGCATCGTAACCGGCCCGGTCGGGCAAGGGGGCGGCCGAGGCCAGGACCAGGCGGCCGGTCTCGACCCCCTTGATCCCGATCAGGCCGTCGGCCAGGTCACGGACCACCTTGGCAGTCCCGCGCAACAAGATCACTTCCAGGCAGCGACGCGCATCAAGGTGAACGTGTGTGGTTGTGACTACCCGTTCAAGGTGTTCGTGCTGTAATTCTGTCAATTTCTCGGCGACCTTGCCGGCGTGGTGGTCGTAGATCAGGGTCAAGACCCCCATCGCATCGCCGTCGTCCTTGGTGACCGCTTCATCGATCAGGGCCGCGCGCATCAGGCCGCGCACCGCTTCGCTCCGGTTCGGATACCGATGCTCTTCGCGGTAGTGGTCGAACCGCTGCAAGAGATCGCCGCCGATGGCGACGCTGAAACGGACGAGTGGGTTTTTCATGACAATCGAGACCTGGAAGAAGAAGATTTTTACCACGGATAAACTCGGATGATTTCAGGGCAATTTGAGTTCATCGGTGTTCATCTTCGGTTTCATTCTTCAGTTTTATTCGAATTGGGGCACGGCCACCCAGGCCCCGTCTTTCTTGGAACTCTCGACGGCGGCCTCGATGAAGGCCATGCCGGCGACGCCGTCAACGATTCCCGGGTGTTCGAACGGCGTCGGGCAGGGTTCCCCTCTCTGAGAACGGATCTGCCATTCGAGGGTGCGGTGCAGGTTGGCCAGGGCGTCATGGAACCCTTCAGGGTGGCCGGCGGGGAGCCGGAGGTAAGCTTTGATGACGGCGGGGAAGTAGTCGTAATCGGCCCCCAGGCGGTAGAGTTGGACCGGCTGCCCCCCTTGGTAAAACTTCAAGACGTTGGGGTCGGTGAGCGACCATTCGATGGTGCCGGTGGTGCCGCTGACCCGGAACCCGTTGTCGTTCTGGGCGCCGATGATGACCTGCGAGGCGGAAATCGAGGCGACGGCCCCTTGATCGAGTTCGGCCCAGACGGCGAAATCGTCGTCCAGGACGCGGCCTGGGACGAAGCTCGTGAGCCGAGACCGCAGGCGCAGGGCCTTCAGGCCGGTGACGAACCGGACGAACTCATAGGCGTGGGTGCCGATGTCTCCGCCGCAGCCCGAGGCGCCAGACTTCGCCGGATCGACCCGCCAACTTGCCTGCTTCTGCCCTTGGTCTTCGATCTTTGAGGCCAGCCAACCTTGGGGATACCAGGCGTCCACCTTGCGGATCTGGCCGACCTTGCCGTCACGCACTAATTGCCTGGCCAGCATCACCATCGGAAAGCCGGTGTAGGTGTAGGCGACGACGAACGGGACGATTGATTTGACGACAGCCGCATGGAGCTGCTTGGCTTCCTCAAACGTGGTCGTCAGGGGTTTCTCGCAGAGCACGGCAATGCCGGCCTTGACGGCGGCCTCGGCCGGGCCGAAGTGGGCGTCGTTGGGCGTGACGATCGTGATCGAGTCAATCCGCTGGTCATCAGAAAGTGCGGCCTCCTCCTTGATCAGGGTTTGCCAGTCAGGATAGCCTCGGGTGAAGAACAGCTCCTTGGCCGAGGCGAGTGCCTCGTCCGGCTTGCTGCGCAAGGCTCCGGCGGTCAGCTCGGCCGAGTTGTCCAGAAGGATGGCTCGCCTGTGAGGCGCGCCGAAGAAGTTGGCCGGGCCGCCGCCGCCGATCATGCCCACCCGCATTTTTCTCCGCTCACTCATCGCGCCGCCTCCCTCATTTTATGTTTGTTCAAAAACCCGCGCTTGATTTGGGCCCGGTCTTGTCGAAAACGGTCCGGGAAAAGGGCCACGATAGCACGCACCTCGTGTGCCGCAAAGAGTCGAGTTGCGGCCTTGATGGATGTCGAGCGATCCAAGTGACAGGAACAGCATCGAGCCCTCGAAGTCAGTGAACGGATCGAGCAAGATTCCACTTTCCGGAACGAAGCCGGTTCGCGCCTTGGTCTGATGGAGCGAGTTCAAGGGCGTCCATCCTATCCTTGATCCTCCGCCAGAGTCGTCTTGACGCCGATGCCCTGGATCGGTCTGATTCCCATCCAATCCAAATCCGATCTCCGTTGGATTGCTTGTTCGCACGTCCCGTACTATCGTCAAGGGTTCGCGGCACTGTTCCGGTTTCCCAAAAGATGTGGGTCGCGCACGCCCTTTTTCAAACGACGTTTCAGGAACCGACCGATGAGAACCCTGTTCGCCGCGTTGTTTGTCGCCGCGTCGGCCGCCGGCGCATGGGCCGTTGAGAACGATTTGAAGGACCTGGACTCGCTCCAAGGGGCCTGGAAGGCCAAGGCGGGGCCGAACCAGGACTACTTGATCGTCATGGAGATCAAGGGGCACGACGTCCAATCGGTCATCACCACGCCGGAAGGCAAGGACTTCACCTTCAAAGGGGAACTCAAGCTCGACGACTCGACCACGCCCGGGCAGATTGACTGGATCAAGTTCCACAAGCCCGACGGCACCGAGGCCAAGCCGAACCTGGCCATCTACAAACTCAAAGGAGACGCCCTCACGATCTGTCAAGGAGGCCCGGGGCAACCAAGACCGACCGAGTTCAAGGCCGGCGACGACGGCCCGCCTGCCATCCTGGAATTCCATCGCCAGCCGAAGCCAGAGCCGGGCGACACCGAGAAGGGCGACCTGAAGGCGTTTCAAGGGCGCTGGATGACCCGGATCGGACCCGAGAAGGAACGACCGCTGGCCATTGAGGTTCAAGGCCGCACCGTCACCGCGACGTTCACTGACTCGATAGGCGAAGAACTCAAGCTCAAGGGGGAACTCTCGCTGGATGAGTCCACTCAGCCGAAGCAGGTTGACTGGGTCAAGTTCACCCGGTCTGACGGCTCCCCCTTGGAGGCGATCCTGGGGATCTACGAATTCAAAGACGGCGCCTTGACCATCTGCAACGGCGCGTCCGGGGGAGCAAGGCCGACGGAGTTCAAGGCTGGCGACGACGGCCCGCCCCACCTGATGGTGCTCCACCGAGACAAGGACGGGAAGTAAGTCAAGCCCGCCCGACTTCGACCAACAAGCCAACGGAACTGGCCCCGGGGAGATTCGAACTCCCACGCCCGTCAGGACATTGCCTCCTAAGAGCAACGCGTCTGCCATTCCGCCACGGGGCCTTTTCGCATCATCTGCGTCGCCCCCTTTTGGGGCGCCAAGACCGGCGCCCCAAAGGGGGTCTCGATTGATCGTATCATCTCCCGCGATCTTGCCAAACGGCGTGTCTGCCTCTGGCTTAGCGGTCTCGGCTCTGAAGTTTGGCCAGGAGGCGGAGGATCTCCAGGTAGAGCCAGATGAGCGTGACCATCAGGCCGAACGCGCCGTACCACTCCATGTACTTCGGGGCCCCGGTGGCGGCGCCTCGCTCGATCACGTCGAAGTCAAGCAAGAGGTTGAACGCGGCCAGGCCGACGACGAACAGGCTGAACCCGATGCCAATCGGCCCGGCGCCGAAGATGAACGGCACCTGGATGTGGAAGAGGCTCAGGACCATCGTGACAATGTACAGCAAGGCCACCGCGCCGGTCGCCGCGACGATCCCGACCACCAGCTTTTGGGTCACCTTGATGATTCGCGAGCCATACAGAAAGAGCATGACGAAGAGGACGCCGAAGGTCAGGCCCACGGCCTGCGTGGCGATCCCTGGATAGCGCTGGTTGAACAAGTTAGAGATG
>JBDTIR010000611.1:0-5714 GCA_039936275.1 Isosphaeraceae bacterium
ACACGGCCTACAAAAGACGGCCCGACTCCTGCGGATCAGGCTGACCGGCCGTTGGACAACCGAAGGATCAAGGCGGCGGCGTCGTAATTCGAGAGTCGTTCGACGACTTCATCGGCGCCGGCCACCCAGAGCGGCGTGGCCGAGTGGGTGGTGGTGACGCCGACGGCGCGCATGCCAGCCGCTTTCGCCGCCTGGATCCCGACCGGTGCGTCTTCGAAGACGACCGTGCGCGCCGGCGAGACCCCGGCTTTCCGGGCCGCGACCAGGAAGACCTCGGGATCGGGCTTGCCGTGGTGGATATCTTCGAGCGAGGCGATCGCCGCGAACCGACCGGTCAGGCCGCATTGCTCGACGGTCAGGTCCAGGTTGGGCCGGACGCCGCTCGAACCGATCGCCAGGCGAACGCCCGAGGCGGTCAGGGCGTCGAGCAGTTCGCGGACGCCGTCCATCAAGGTGATCCGACCCCTGGCAAGGTCTCGGTAGCAGGTCTCTTTCAATTCACCATGCTTGTCGGCCTCGACCGTGTCATGGTCGTCGCCGAGAAGCATGCGGAAGATGCTCGGGTTAGTCATGCCGAACGTCTCATGAATGAATTCGGCGGTCAAGGGGAGGCCCGAGCGCTTGCCCAGTTCCCGCCAGGCCAGGGTGTGAAGCTCAAGCGAATCCACCAGCACGCCGTCATGGTCAAAAATGGCGAGGCAGGGCGGGTCGATGTCGGTCGGCACGGGCGGGGTTCCTTCGATCCAAAAAGTGGAGACGGGCGGGTGATCGGCAACTCATTGTCGCTGCGTTCCGCTCTCTCTGAGTAAACCAGAAAGCCGCCGCCGAGGTCCAGTGGACCTCGGCGGCGGCGATCATTGGGAGAACCATTGGCTGTCGCGGTTTGACAAACGCGCAAAGGCAGGCGACTTCAACCGCCAACGGAGGCCGACCGTTGCGCGACGGGCTGGACGGTCGGGACAGGGGCCGGGGTGGAACCTGCTGGAACGAGGTTGAGCCGAATCCAGCCCGAGGGGTCGAGCGGCGAGACCGAGTTCAAGGCATAATTGCCAAGATTGAGATTACTGAGCGGAACATCAATCGGCTGCCCCTTGAGCCGGTTCGCGAAGGTATTGAGCACGGCGACTCTGGTAAAGGCGCTCAGTGGGCTCGCCTTCGCTTCGTCGTCATTGATCGCGAAGACCTGGGCCCCCGGACCGGCATCGAACCCTTCGACCCGGCCGGCGAGCCGGATCGGCAGAGTACCCTTGGCCGCTTCGATCTGGAAGGAGATGGTGAACTCGGCGTTCGGGGCCGATACCCGGTAGATCTGAGCAGGGGGGCCGAACAAGCCGCCACGCATGGCGGCTTCGGGGGCGGGGACTTCGAGGACGAAGTCATGAACCAGGGCGACCAGGTAGCCTCGGGCGTCGGCGGTGAACTCGGGGGCGACGCCTGGGGTCTTGACCCTGATGGCCATGACCTTCGGGTCTTTGGCGGCTCTTGCCGTCGCGGCTGCCGTGCGGAAGGTCTCAAAGTCCACGTTCTCGCTGGTCGCGATCCCTTCTTGCGGCGGCGTGTTGGGCGGAATCTTCTTGGTGACGACCATCAGATTCTGAACCCGCGCTCCAGCCGGGCTCTGAAGATAGCCACGGACCAGGTTAGTCAAGACTGAGCCGAGATGCAGGTCGGCCGTGATGCCAGGCTCGGAGGTCTGGAACTTCCTGGGCTGCGGGGCGTCGGCACCGACCTGCTCGTTCGCCCCTTGCCATTGCACCGTGCCGCCAATCAAAGCGAATTCGGGACGAGATCGCAGCGAGAGCCCCGTCACCGCCAGGTTGTTGTATCGGGCCGTGTCATTTCCGACCAGATACTGCTGGATCTTCGCATTCTTCTCGGCGGCGGCTTCATTGGCCTTGATCGCACCCAGTTCCGAAGACCCATCAACCACGCCTTGCTGGATCTTACCAATCGCCCCGTCATAGACCTTGTCGGTGATCTTATTCTGGTTCAACCCGATCATTGAGGCGACGCCACGAGTGAGCCCTTTGCCCTGGATCGGCAAGGAGCCAACGGCAGCCGAGATCGAATGCAAGTACGCAGGTGCGAGCGCCAGCCCGCTTGGCCGCACGACCGCGGTGATGGTCAGTTCCGAGTTGTTCTGAGAGGTCGCGTTGAAATAGTACATCTTGGCGGCTCGTCGGCCTTTTTGGTCCTCTGAGACCTGCCCCTGGAAGTTATTGATCGGCGTGATGGTGGTCATCGCCTGGCTGTTAAAGAAAGCGATGCCGTCGTCGGAAGGGAGTAGGCCAAAACCCGTCTTGGGTCCGGCGGTGACGTAAGAAAGCTGCCCTTTGAAGAAGATCGGCCCCGTCTCGACGACGTCTTGATTCAAGGCCGGGGCCAGGGCATGGACGTCAGCCGTAGCGTCAAGATTAGGCACGTTGTACAGGTCGTCGAGCGCATTCTCAAGGGCCATGGACGGCGTCCAGGGGCGGGCCTGGTTGCCCGTCGACAGGCTGTTCAAGGCACCGTAAACCCGCTTCAGGGCGTCCCTGCGGGCGAGCACGGTCGAAGCCCCTTCGTAGTCGCGCAAGGCCGCGCCCAGGTTGTTCTCGGTGAACGACAACCAGCGGTCGCGGTTGCCCTGGACCGAAGGGTTTCCGGTCTCCGGCAGGCTGCGAACCGAGTCTCGGACGCTGCGGATCGCCCAGGCCAGGGCCACCCTTGGTCGCAACCAGGCACGGAGATTTTCATTGACTTCGGCCGCGGGAGCCCAACCGACCCCTCGCAGAGCGACCGTCAGTTGATGTAACTCGGTCAAGGAACGGAGTCGATCGTCCTCAGACTTCGCCGCGGCATACTCGCCCAGGTCCGCGTTGAGCCGGTCAAAGAAAGCATTCCAGCCTGGCGCATTCGGTTGCTCGCCGGCTCCCGGTTTCGCCCAACCGGCCCGGATCTGGTCAATCGACTGCTCAACCTCACGCGAGGTTGAGGCAGCGGGGGCGGCACCCAGAGCGGTCGCCAGACACCCCAGAGAGAGCGCGAAAGTCCAAACGCGAGTCGGATTCATAGGTTGATCCTCTTGGAAGAGTTCGCGTTCTCGAGCTTTCGGAAGCTGAGAACCGCGCGCTCTTGTGAAGTCATCGTATCGATCGCCATCAGAGGCTCACTTCACAGCAAAAGGTCGCCACGCTTGCCTGGATGAACAATGCTGCCGATTTTCTGAGAAATGCGTGCGCACTCTCTGGCACATCCTGCGCAATCAACAAAATAAGCACAAGGACCGTGGGTGCTCAAGGCCCCTGGATGGACCCGATTCGCCTATACTGCCCAATTTCCCACGAAGAGATCATACCACGTTCAGGAACGAACGACGTTTTTAATGATGCACTGACAATCTAGAAATGAAGAGTTGAGCTTGAGGAAAGTGCGGATCAGGGGAGGAAATCCAGTGGCAAGGCGCGAAAGGAAAAGCCGGACCACGCAGCGTCGGGCGTCCACTGTTCGTAGTTCTGGAGTCGTTCCTCGGTTCGAGGGGCGTCGTCGCCCTTCTGAAAGACCCGAGGCGGCAAGGCGGCGAGCGCGGCTTTGACGTCGGCTGGGATCAACGGTCGGACATCGGTCAAACGGCCCAGGACGGCTCGGAGCCTGACTTCGTCGGGTGGTTCGCCTTGATCTCGCAAGGGGCGATCGACCGCGAGGGCGCGGAGTTCGTTCTGGCTGAGCCAGACCTGCCAGGCGGCTTGGGGAAGGTCCGCGATCGGAACCCAACCGAACCTGCTGATTGTTGACCAGGGGGCGTCACGGTCCCAGACCGCGACCTGAACCGCGTCGGCGTTCCAGGAAACGATCGGAAGCGGCACGTCGACGGCCAGGGCCGTTGGGCTGGTCGAGCCTCCTGGTTGATCGGCCAGGCGGAGCGTCGCGTCTGGCGGCCGGATCACCAGGCGAGTGTTCCAGGGGAGGAGGTCGGCGGCGGCGACCCAGCCGATCGGACCACGATTGCCGATGCGGTAATGCGTTGGCGGTCCTTCGAGGGGCCAGACGTCATACACGTCGGCGAACTGTCGGAGCCGGATCGTGCCCTCATCAGGGCCGCCTGGACGGTTCGACCAGGGGACGCCGTCACGCAAAAGCAAGGCCCGGCGCACGATCGGCCCGGCGATGATCTGAGGCTCGGTCGATTCCGGTACCGGTGGTCCTTCCAAAGTCTTTTGCCAGCGCGTGCTCAGTTGTGCTCGCCAGGGGCGCGACCATTCGGCCCCTTTCCAGAGGAGCAGGGTCGCCAATGCGGCCAGAACCAGGGTCGGTAAGGGGTAGCGGATTGGCGGGGGCGTCAAAGGCAAAGTCCCTCGACCTTGGGTCGATCGCGTTTGGTCCTTGATCGGCTCGATCAGCGCGCCCGAGCCAGCCTGCCCGGCACGATTGCCAGGGCCGCCAGGGCCCCGATCAGGATCAAGAACAAGACGGGCCAACCGGCGGCCGGCACGACCATCCCTGGAATGAAGACGGTGGCCTCTCCGGCCTTGAGGCTGGCCCGATAGGCGATGCGGATCGGCCGCAAGGTGCCGTCGGGGAGTTCGCGGGCGGAGCGGTAGGTTAGACGATAACTCGAACCAAGTCCTCGGGCGACCTCTTCATAGACGGCCTTCAATTGCTCAGCCTCGCGTGCTGGATAATAGCGGCCACGGGTCTCGACGGCCAGGCGGCGGAGAGCGTCGGTCTGAATCTCGGCTTCGCTGCCCAGTCCGAGCGTGTAGATTGGCACGCCGACGCGACGAGCGGCAAGGATGACCTGATCGATCGTCGCGACCTGGCTGAACGTGTCTTCACCGTCGGTCAAGGCCAGGACGGCTCGGCGCCCTTGCTCCTGGCCGATCAGTTCGAGGGCCTCGGCCACGGCGTCATAGTAGCGAGTCGCGCCGATGGGTCTGAGCGAATCGACCGCCGTCTGAATTCGCTCGGTGTCGTCGGTGAATGGGCAGAGGAGGTCCACCGTCGAACCGAATGCGACGACGGCGACCCTGGACCCGGGGGGGAGCTTGGTCAGGAACGTGGCGACCGCCCGTTTCAACCCGCCGATCCGGTCTTCATCGCGCATGCTTCCGCTGTGGTCGACGACCAGGACAATCGTCGTGGCGTGGACCTGGGTTGGGCTCTGGAACGCGACGGTCGGCACGCCTTCGCCGTATTCGGTCACCCGGAAGTCTGGTTCCTGCGCATCGAGCAACGGGGTGCCGTCCGGATGCTTGACCTGGAAGTCGACTGAGATCTCGGGGAAGCTCGCCTCGGACACCCCGCCGATGATGACCTCGGTATCGCTGTTGGTCGGGGCGGCTGGCTCATTGGCGACGAAGGCCAGACAGGCAAGCGCCATGAGTTGGATCATCGTGAAGACTCCGGCACGGCTCGATGTGGGACCAGGCGAGTCGAGATCAAGGCCAAGACCAGGCCAAGAGCCCCCCAGAGGAGTGTCGCCGCCAACGCCCCCGGGCCGAGCATCGGCTCGATGACCCGGCAAACGGCGTGGTAAGCCGTCGAGAGCAAGACCCCGGCGACTGCCCCGGCGAATCCGCAGGCGGGTACGTCTCGCCAGGTCCTGCGCCGCCAGGCCACGAGAGCGCCTGCCAACAGGCCGACCAGGGCAAGCACCACACTGATCGGGGTAAGGCTCAAGGCCGACGATCCAGCGACAAGGGCGATCACCAGGCGGAGCCCCGCCGCGATCAGGC
>JBDTIR010000612.1:0-3530 GCA_039936275.1 Isosphaeraceae bacterium
ATAAGTTGGTCGCGGCGGTCGTCGGGATCGTGGCGGCCACGGGGGTCAGCTTCTCAATGGCGCGCTGGGTGGTCTTCCACGGCCGCGCCGGCGTTGAGGCACATGAACCGTCGGTCCACTCATCCCCCCATCTGAACGCCGCGTTGATCGAGGGCACGCCTGCCCCTTGAATCTGGGCTGGTTCGTCTTTGAGGATTGGTCGCCTGCCATGCTTGCCTTGCCGCGTCGCCATCTGGTCGCCTTTGATCCTCAAGATCTGCCGCACCACTTTACCGACGTCCTGATCATCGGCGGCGGTCTGGCAGGCACCCGCGTGGCGCTCGGCCTGACGGACGACGTTCGAGCCTTGATCGTCACCAAGGACGAGGTTCGCGAGAGCAACAGCGCCTATGCCCAAGGGGGGATCGCCGGGGTGCTCGACCCCGAGGACCGGTTTGACGACCACATCGCCGACACCTTGGCCGCCGGCAAAGGGTTATGCGATCCCGAGGTCGTCGCCGCGGTCGTTCGCGAGGCCCCTGAGCGGATCAATGAGCTGATCCACTGGGGGACGCACTTCGACGAGGTTGACGGCAACGTCGCCCTGACCCGAGAAGGAGGGCACTCGCACGCCAGGATCGTCCACGCCCTGGGCGACGCCACCGGTCGCGAGGTGATGCGGGCCGTCATTAACCAGGTCCGTAACCGGCCGAACGTGCGGATCTGGCAAAACAGCATCACCCTTGACCTCCTGACCCTTGACGGTCGATGCCGGGGGGCTTTGGTCTGGGACCGCAGGCGAGGCCTGAGCTTGATCTGGGCCAGGGCGGTCGTTTTGGCCACCGGCGGGGCCGGCCAACTCTACCGAGAGACCACCAACCCCTCGATCGCCACCGCCGACGGACATGCCCTGGCCTACCGAGCCGGGGCCGAGCTGCGCGACATGGAATTCATGCAGTTCCATCCCACGGTCCTCTACATCGCCGGCTCGTCGCGCCACCTCTTGACCGAAGCCCTGCGCGGTGAAGGAGCGTACCTCCGCGACCGCAACGGCCATCGGTTCATGCCCGAGGCCCACCCCCTGGCCGAACTCGCCCCCCGAGACGACGTCTCCAGGGCGATCACCGCCCGGATGGCCTTGACCCAGCATCCATGCGTTTATTTGGATCTGTCTCATCTCGACCCTGCGTACATCCGCAAGCGATTCCCTGGGATCAACGCCCTCTGCCGGACCTTCGACCTGGACTTCACCCGAGACCCGATCCCGGTGCGCCCGGGGGCCCATTACATGGTCGGCGGCGTGACGGTCGATCTCCACGGTCGGACCACGATCCCCGGCCTCTGGGCTGCCGGCGAAGTCACCTCCACCGGCCTGCACGGGGCCAACCGCCTGGCCTCGAACAGCCTGCTCGAAGGGCTCGTCTATGGCGCCAGGGCTGCCGAGGACGTCCTCGCCCAGCTTCAAAGCGAAGGCCCGCGCCCGCTCGAAGTCCCTCTGATCACCGGCGAGCCCGAATCCAACAACCGGGAACGCCTGGACCTGGCCGACATCCGCGAGTCGCTCCGCGCCTTGATGTGGCGGAACGTGGGCATCATCCGAGACGCCCGAGGTCTGGCCGAGGCCGCCGAACAGGTTGACTTCTGGTGCCGATACGCCCTGGGGCAGGTCTTCGACGATCCCGCCGGCTGGACCCTCCAGAACATGCTGGTCGTCGCCCGCTTGATGATCTCCGCCGCCGCCGCACGCGAAGAATCACGAGGGGTCCATACCCGCCTGGACTTCCCCGAAACCGATCCCTCCCGGGCCCATCATATCACTATGCGCCGCCCCTCGATGGCCAGCGATTAACAAGCGATCAAACCAATGAGGAGTGACGCAGTTCGTCTTGTAAGGGCAGGTGAAACCCGCCATTCGGGACTCGAAGACGGCGGGTTTCTCGCACCTTACAAGACGCAAATCGTGATCAACCGCGTAACTCCTACCAATAAGATTTATCGATTTCTTGATATTTTCAAATTGAGGCGCGATCATAAATCAGATTCGTACTCGGTTGGGGGTCTTGTCGGCAGGTCGTAGCGGGTGGGGGCTTCGGGGTCGGGATCGTGCTCATCGAGCAGGAACGCGATGGCGGAGTTCTGGGATTCGGACGATTCCGAGTGGGCGTGATGGTCTTCGATCGCGACGGTGAAGACCAGGGTGCCGACCTGGAGCCGGTCGCCGTCCTTGGCTTCGAGTTCCTCGGCGTGCAAGGTTTGGTCGCCGAGTTGGGTGCCGTTGACGGTGCCGCAGTCGCGAACGAAGACGCGCCCTTCGCGCTGTTCGATGACGGTGTGGACTCTGCTGACGGCTTCGCTGTTGGGTCTGAGCTGGCAACGTGTGTCGCGGCCGATCAGGAAGCGAGGGGCGCGGACCTCAATGAACTGGCCGCGGGCCCGACCGACCATGACGCGCAAGCGGACCCGGTCGGTCTTCGCTTCGGCGGTTGGCTGCCTGGTCGGCGGTTGGTCCGTGGTCGGTTTGAGGGTCGTCTTGGTTTCGGCCTTCGGCCGAGCCGAGCCGTGCGGGGGCCAGGCGCTGCGCAGGGCGGGGGCCTCGTCGGCATGGACTTCCAGGAGCCGATGGAGGTTCGTGATGTTGAAGACCTCGGCAACTTGTGATCGCGGGGCGCAGACCTTGAGCTGGCCGCCGCGGTTCTGACAGAGGCGATGGGCTCGGATCACCGAGCCGATAGCCTGGCTCGACAGTTGCTCGACGTTGGTGAAACAGAGAATCATCCGGTCGTGCCCCGCGTTGATCAACGCGGCCAGGTCTTCGTCGATCCTGCGGATCTCGGCGTCGTCGATGAGCGACCTGGGGATGATCCGCACCATCGTGACGCCCTTGATCTCCTCCACCTGGAGTCGCGGCTTGGGCTCGGTCGATATCGGTCGCGACGCATGTGTGCTGGAGATGAGGTCGCGGCCGGTCAAGGTCTCGAGGATTTCCCTGGCCGACTCGACCGCGGGAGACATGATGCACGAATCCGACGGGCTGAGCCGAGGTCTCGTGGCCTTGGGCGTCTCGGTCTTGGTCGTCTCGGTCTTGGTCGCCCTGCTGCCCGAACCGTCGTCAATGGCCACCCGGAAATGCCAGGGGCCGACCCTCAGATCGTCGCCGTCCTTCAGTTCGGCCGGGTCGCGGTTAAGGTTCATCCCGTTGACCGCCGTGCCCGCGACTGAACCGAGGTCCTCGATCATGACCCGCTTGCCTTGCCGATAGATCCGACAGTGGCGCATGCTGATTTTGCCGTGTTCGAGCCGCAGGTTGCACGTCAGCTCGCGGCCGATCAGGCACTCCGGATCCGCGACCGGCAGCACACGGTCCCCGTAGTCGTTCGGCTGAATCAGCGCGATGTCCATTTTGCGAAACCCTCTCTTCGAGCCCAGACACCACATCGGCCGGGAACCAATCAAGGGATTGTTCGAATGCAGACACAATGACAACCGACGGCAGGCCCGGGCGCAACCTCAAAAGACCGGCGACGCGGGGCGGGATCGCTCTCCTTTTGGTT
>JBDTIR010000613.1:0-2935 GCA_039936275.1 Isosphaeraceae bacterium
GTTCCCAGTATATCGCCCACTTGCGCACCAGGTTCCATCGTGATGAGTCGTTGAGTCTGGGCTTCTACATGGACCCTCGCGAGGCAAAGGCCCGAGGGACCACGCCCAGAAGCTACTTCTACCGTGACGCCGCCAGCCCGATCGACGTCGAGTCAACGCTCTATCATGAAGCATCGCATCAACTTCTGTTCGAAACCGCAGGCCCCGCCCGTTATGACCAGAACACGGGGAACTACTGGGTCTGGGAGGGCCTTGGCACCTATTTTGAGACCCTGGTCCCCCAGGCAGACGGCTCGATCCTGATCGGTGGGGCTATCGGCCCGCGCGTCCAGGAAGCCCGCCGGAGGATCGTGGAGAACAACGACCCCGTGCCGATCGCCGATCTCGTGGCGCTGAACCAGGACCGATTCATTAACGACGAGAACGGTCACGCGGTCTACTTCTATTACGCCGAGTCCATGGCCCTGACCCTCTTCCTGATGCACCACGACCAGGGGCGTTACCGCGACCGCTTCCTTGACTATGTCAGTGACGCCTATCGCGGCCGATTGCGGCGCAATAGCTCGGCGCCGACCTTGGAGGACCGGCTTGGCGTTCCTTATCGCGAACTTGACGCGCAGCTTCGCACGTATCTCAAGTCCACAGAGGGGCCGTCAGGTTAAGAAGAAATCGCGGAGCATGCCAGATGCGCCGAGAAGCCCTCGTTGAGCGATCTCAAGCGTCGGCTCGGCGCGTTTGGCATGCTCCACGGGTCTTGACGGAACTCATTCACCCACGTAGGGGAGCAAGGCCATGAACCGAGCGCGCTTGATGGCGGAGCTCGACGCGCGCTGGAACGCGGCGCAGTTGCCGCTCCGCTTACGAGAGAACATCTTGCTCTGATTGGTACACAGCTTCTTGAGCAGCCCGACGTCTTTGTAATCGACGTAGGCCGGGCGTGGGCAGCCTTCAGGGGTGCAAAACCGGCAGCGGTTCTTGCGGTTACGACCAAAGCGTTTGCGCGGCATGAAGCTGGTGTCCTCAGACAAACTCGCGAAGTCGGCGGACCGGGTCCTCGGGAACGTCCCCAATACATTGGGAAACCATAAATCTAGGGTCTGCCCGTCGCCCCGTCAAGGGCAACGCCGTTCTCGGCAGGTGGATTGTCAATCGCAGATTCCAGACTCCAGATTCCAGCAGGAGTTACGCGGTTGATCACGATGTTACTCTGGTAAGGCGTAAGAAGCGCGTCGTTCGGGAATCCAATCGGCGTGCGTCACACGCCCTGCAACACCAATCACGTCACTCATAACTCCTGCTGGAATCTGGAGTCTGGAATCTGGATGGGAGTCAAAGCGAGGAGGGTTGGCGCTTCCAAGCCGACGTTCCGCCTATAATGAACCGAGCCAGTTCCGCCTGGTCCTCAGAGAAAATGGAGGGTGATCATGTCTGTCTCGACTCCCCGACAACCTCAAGGCCATGCGGCCGACGCCGATGCGGCTCGTGAACGCCAGGTCCGTCAGGCCGAGGAACTCCTCTTCTCCGGCCCGCACCGCTCCGGGTTCGCCAAGGCCCTCTTCCTCGGCGAGTTCCGCGGCTCGGTCCTCTTCCCTTATCCGGAACTCTCCCCGGAGGACCAGGCCGAAACCGACGCCGCGGTCGTGGCCGTTTCGGCGTTCGCCGACGCGCACATTGACGCCGCCAAGATCGACCGCGAGGCCGAGATTCCTGAGAGCGTCGTCAAGGGGTTGGCGGCCTTGGGCGTCCTGGGCATGACCGCGCCGACGGAATTCGGCGGCCGGGGGTTCTCGCAGTCTCAGTATTGCAGGATCATGGAAGTGATCGGCGGCCACGACTCCTCGACGGCCGTGTTCGTCAACGCCCACCACTCGATCGGCATCCGCGCCTTGCTGCTCTTCGGCACTCCGGAACAGCAGGCAACCTGGCTCCCTTCTCTAGCCCGTGGCGAGACCCTGGCCGCCTTTGCCCTGACCGAGGAACAGGCCGGCTCCGACGCCTCGAACGTCCAGACGACCGCCACGCCGTCGGCCGACGGCAGTACCTTCATCCTGAACGGATCAAAACGTTATATCACTAATGGCGGCATCGCGGGAGTCTTGACGGTCATGGCCAGGACGCCAGACCCCCAAGGGGGAGAGTCGAGGGTCTCGGCCTTCCTGGTCACGCCTGACCTGCCCGGCTTCGAGGTGGTCGAGGCCAGGATGGAGAAGTGTGGGATCAGGGGGACCGCCACCGCCAAGCTCGCCTTCCATGACATACCGGTGCCCGCGAGCAACCTCCTGGGCCAGTTGGGCAAAGGTTTGCGCGTGGCCTTGACGGTGCTCGACTTCGGCCGCACGACCTTCGGGGCCAGTTGCACGGGGGCGGCCAAAGCTTGCCTGGCGGCTACGGTTCGCCACGCCAACCGACGCCGCCAGTTTGGCCGACCGCTGGCGGACCTGGAATTGGTCAAGAAGAAGGTCGCCTTCATCGCAGCCTCAGCCTACGCCATGGAAGCAACCACTTATGAGACTGCCGCCCTGATTGACCGTGGGGCCGAGGATTACATGCTGGAGACCGCCATTCTGAAGGTCTTCTCCACCGACGCCCTCTGGCAGTGCGTGTATGAGACCCTGCAAGTCCACGGCGGCCAGGGGTACTTTACGGACGAGCCTTATGAACGCATGATGCGCGACGCCCGGATCAACCAGATCGGCGAGGGGGCGAACGAGGTCCTCAAGGCGTTCATCGCGTTGGTTGGCATGCGCGACGTCGGCGAAGGGTTCAAAACGACCTTGCACGACCTGAAGCGTCCAGCGACCCTGGTTCCCACCTTGTGGCGGTTCGGCCGCGATCACGCCGCGAAGCTGGTCAAGAGCGTCGAGGTGCCCGTGGCCTCGGAGTCGTTGCGGCCGGCCGCGCATGAACTGGGCAAGCGGGTCGGCCGGTTCGGCTG
>JBDTIR010000614.1:0-11247 GCA_039936275.1 Isosphaeraceae bacterium
AGTACGACTTCGGTCTCGGTGATCGGGAGGGTCAAAAGTCCCTCGATGGTTCCCGAGCGTCGTTCCTCGGCAAGCAACCGCATGGTCAGGGCAGGCACAGCCACCAGAAGGGCGATCCAGAACGGAGCGCTGCCCGAGATATACGTGTTCAGCGGGTGATTCAGGCCGGAGAACTCGTTCTGAGGGCGGCTGAGGACCTCGACCAACTGCCAGAAGTTCAGCCAGGCAATGACCTGGAAGCCGAGCAAGACCAGATAGGCCATCGGGCCGAGGAAGTACACGCCCAGTTCGCGGCGGAGCAGGGTTGGCAGGTGTTTCATGGTCAGGCGGCCCCGGTTCCGGCGTCGTCCCCAATATTGGCGTCTCGAACGGCCTGTACGAACCGTTCTTCCAGGCTCGATCGGCGCACCTCAAGCGCCCGCAAGCCCCAGCCGTTCTGGATCACGCGGCGGGCCAGGTCTTCCCGAGGATCGGCGCCGCGCTGGGCCTGGACCTCGAACGCCGCTTGGTCTCCTTCACGACGCCCGGGAGTCACGCGGGCGACCCCCGGGGCCGATTCGAGGGCGCGGCGGACCTGATCGGCAGGCCCGCGCACATCCAGGAGAAACGATTGCTCGGTCTGAAGCCGGTCGAGCGCGTCGTCGATCCGGATCCGGCCGTCGACGATCAAGAGGACGCGACCGCAGACCGCCTCGACTTCCGACATGATGTGCGTCGAGAGCAAGATCGTGTGCCGGTCGCCCAGCTCTCGGATCAAAGAGCGAACCTCGCGGATCTGGATCGGGTCAAGCCCTGCCGTCGGTTCGTCGAGGATCAAGATGTCGGGGTCGTGAACCATCGCTTCGGCCAGGCCGACGCGCTGACGGTAGCCCTTGGAGAGTTGCCCGAGGATGCGGTGCTCCACCTCGTCGAGCCGGCAACGCCGGACGACGTAATCGATCGCCGCGCGCCGCTTCGAATGCGGGACGTCCTTGAGTTTGGCCCGAAACAGGAGATACTCTCGAACCCGCATTTCCGGATAGAGCGGCACGTTCTCAGGTAGATAACCAATGTGTCGGCGGACCTGGAGCGGCTCATCGAGCACATCATGTCCGGCGAGCCTGGCCCGGCCGCTGGTCGGCGGCAGGTAGGTGGTCAAGAGGCGCATCGAGGTCGTCTTGCCCGCGCCGTTGGGACCGAGGAACCCCACAATCTCGCCCCGGCCAATGGCAAAGTTCAAGCGATCGACCGCCTTGACGGCGCCGTAAGACTTGGAAAGCTGTTCAACCTGGATCATGAGCAGATTGGCTACCGGCCCGAAAGGGAACAAAAGGGTCGTGGGACGGCCCCGCCTTGATCCTTCATAAGTTACGACATGGGCCCCGCTTTGGCTAGGCCGTACTTGACAATCACCCTACACAATAGTTTCGCGCGCCAGGGTTTCGGGGTCTTTTCGGGTTACTTCCACGTTCATATCATAATAATAAAGTAACAATTCTTCCGTGCGGTGTGATGAAATCGCCGACACAAGGCCCAACGCGATGCGATGCCCCACGTGCCCGAGACCAACCCCCGTGACCAGGCCGATTCCGAAGCCGCCCAGGACGATCCATCGATTCGCGAACAACTCCACGAGTTCGACGGCGTGATTCGCGGCCAAGATCGCCAGCGCGATGAAGACGAGGAGGCATGCACCATACAGCGCGATCAACCACCGTCGCCAACGCCGGAGCGTCGCCTGTTGACGCCGGAGCCGCTCGACGAATTCCAGGTCGCAAATCGGCTTCGGCAGAAGCCATGACCAGCGATTCGGTGTCACTTCTGTTTCCCTCCGCGAACCAATCTTGCTCTCTGGAACGGCCCGCCATTTAAGCCTCTGACACGCGCATTCAACAAGGTCTTGAGCAGGTTAAACAAGGCCCTTGAGTTCTCGGATTGAGGCAATGAAGCCAACGACCTCATCGCCCGAATGTTTCGGGGAGAACGGCTCGACGGCCAGTACTTCGGAACGTTCCCAAGAGACAATCTCGCCGTCGCTATTCTCGTAGCTCTGGATCGGCTCATCCGCGATAGAAGCACGAACCGCGCTCTCGTCGGGGGCGTCGTACCACTGGACCTGGATGTCCAGACGACGCCTCCGAGAGCCGGCGATGATGCAACGGTAGGCGACGATTGCCAGGTATTGAGGCATCTCTCATCCTTAGTTATCCGGATTTTCGCCCGGAAGCGCTCGCCCGTCAAGGAAATCGTCCGTGGACGGGACGTCCGAACGGGCGACGCCAAAGGACAGTCCAACCCCCTGGCGGGTTGGGGTCGGCATAGGGCATAATGATGAGATCCAGGTCACAATCGGTTCGTCCCATCGGCAACGACAAGACATTGAGACGCGATGCCGCCGCAACCGGATCCAGCCCAGCCCCCCTCTGAGCCGGTCAAGCACCCCCCGATCGGTGGGGCAGCGGAGCCGGTCACACTTCTGACAGACGATCTTCGGCGGATCGTAGCGCCGGACGAACTGGGAATGACGGTGGTGACGGAGGTCTGGGGGCCCGACGATGACACGGGCAGTTGGCCGACGACGCCGAAAGCCCCGGCCAAGGCGGTCGCGCCGGGCTTTGGCCCCGACTTCGGCAAATATGAATTGCTGGGCGAGATTGGCCGAGGGGGGATGGGGGTCGTCTACAAGGCGAGGCAAAAAGACCTCGACCGGATCGTGGCGATCAAGATGATCCTGTCCAGCCATCTGGCCACGAGCGAACAGGTCCAGCGGTTCTATGCCGAGGCCCGCGCCACGGCCAGACTGCATGATCCGAACATCGTCGCCATCCATGACGTGGGCGAACATCACGGTCAGCACTACTTCGCGATGGAATACGTCGCCGGCCCAAGCCTGGCGCAGCTCGTGCGCCAAGGATTACTGCCGGCGAAGGAGGCGGCGAGACACCTGGCGGCGGTGGCCAGGGCGGTCGGCCACTTGCATCTCGGCGGCATCGTCCATCGTGATTTGAAGCCGTCAAACATCCTGGTCGACAGCGACGGCCAGCCGCGCGTCACTGACTTCGGCCTGGCCAAGAGCATTCAGAACAACGGGCCGACGACCAGCATCGGGGCGATTGTCGGCACGCCTGGCTACATGGCCCCTGAGCAGGCCGCCGGTCGCGCGGGGGACGTCGGCCCTTTGAGCGACGTCTACAGTCTCGGCTCGATCCTCTTTGAACTCTTGACCGGCCGTCCGCCGTTCGAAGAATCGACGCCGCTGGACACCCTGGTTCAGGTCCTGGAAGGAGAGCCGCCCAGGCCGAGCCGGCTCAACCCTTCGGTCCCTCGCGAGCTGGAATTGATCTGCTTGAAATGCCTGGAGAAAGACCCGGGCAGCCGATATTGCTCGGCCACGGCCCTGGCTGAGGACCTGGAGCGGTTTCTTCAAGGAGAGCAGGTTGAGGCCAGGCGGATGGGCCCCTGGCAGCGACTCAGGCGGTGGACCCGTCGCGAACCCGCCCTGGTGTCGAGACTGAGTACCTTGGCCATTTGCGGGTCAATCTTCCAGGCCGACCGCTTCTTGCGAGGCGAGCCAACGGTACGCACCGAGCGTCGGATTCTGGTCGTTTTGGCGTTGGGGGCTGCGGCGTCAGTCTTGTTTCAATGGCTCTTGCGGAAAGAACGTTGGTCGTCACGCCTGGCCCGGTATGCCTGGGCGTTGGCGGATATCGCCCTGTTCACAACCCTGGTGGCCATCAATGATGGTCTAACTACCCCGTTGGTCGCCGGCTACTTCCTGCTGATCGCCGCGTCCGGGCTCTGGTTTCGCGAGCGGCTCGTCTGGTTCACGACCGCCCTGGCCGTGGGATCATATGGCGCCTTGACCGCCGTCTCTTCGCACAGCCTTGGCAACAGTTTGAACTCCCCATACCGGCACCTACTGTTCATGGCCACGCTGGCGGTCTCCGGCCTGATCGTGGCGTATCAGGTCAAGCGCGTCCGTGCGCTTAGCCTTTATTATGAAAACAGGCCCCTGCCCTGAGAGTCGGTTTCATAAAGCGCGGCGTACGAATCCGTGGAGGCATGATCTTCCTGCGGGACAGCCGCCCTCGGCTGTCCCACATCGTTCGCGATGTTCAAATGTAAACGTCTGAGACAGACTTTGGGCGCGGAACGTGTAAGCGCGAGCCGAATCCCAAGTCGTTGAAGACAATAAGCGGCCTGCGTCAACACGTTCCGCGAGGTTCTCGATCTCAGATCGCCTGATCCTCGTCCTTGGACTCGTCGGTCGGGACCCAGTCGGCGGGAAGACCGGCCTTGGAGCGGAGTTCGTCCATCCAGGCCTTGTCGCGGGCGACCTGGGCTTTCTGCATGGCCTCATTCTGGACCGACATCCGTTGGCCGAACGGATCATAAAGCTGGTTGAAGTCGGCTGGCACGCGCCGATCGAGGGCCAGGGCGTAATAGACGGTCTTCGGCGCGTTCGAGGCGACGGCGGCCTGCTTGGGCTTGAGGTCGAACAAAACGTCGCGCAGGGTCTCGCCGGCTTCGGGAATCTGGGGGATCTCGTTGAGCCGGGAGGGGAAGATCTGCGACGGGCTGATCATGATGCTGGGGCTGAACCTGGTCATCAAATCGGTGACCAAGAACGCTTTCTTCTCCGCTTCGGCGACGGCCCGCAGGTCGCCCTCCTTGGCCTTTGCCTGATCGGCCAGGGTTTGGGCCGCGCCTTCGGCCAGGGGACGAGCTTGCTCACGTTTCCAGGCGTTAACGACCTCGCCGTGGATCTGATCCAGGGAGGGAACGCGAGGAGGTTGATCGTCGAGCTTCCAGGCCAGGTAATGGCGGCCGGCCGAGTCAATCAGTTCGACCGGGTCATAGACCGGGACTTTCGAATCAAAGAAGGCGTCCACGAAAGTGCGGCTGCCGCTGGACGGGGTCGAGCCGACCGTGGCCTCGCCGATCGTGCTGTAAGAACCGGCCAGCTCACGAGTTAACAAGGGGGACGCTTCATAGGGCAAGCCTGCCTTGGCGGCGGCTTGCTTGACCAGGTCCCCCGGGGTCGGCAAAGGGCGCTGGGCCTTCCGTTCGGCCTTGGCGTCCTGATTCTCCTCAATGACCGTGAGGTATTTGTCGGAGAACGGGTCCATCACCGCGCGGACCTTGTCGAATGATTCCTCGACTTGATTACGCGCCTTTTCCTCGGCCAGGCTTTGTTCCACCAAGGGGCGGGCGTCGAGGAACGGGTCCCTTAACAAGGGGGTGAGCCGGGCTTCGGGATCGCCCGCGAAGAGTTGGACCGGAAGTTCGGGTTCAGGCGCGGGAAAGTCCTGTGGCCTCTGCGTGTAGGTGGCTCGCAGTTCTTTCTCGGTCAAGGCCGCCCGGACCTCCCGGGTCAACGTCGCGCCGTCGAGGCTGACGAACTCGATCCGGGCCCGGTGGGGGAGCTTGAATCCCGGGTTGGGCGAATTTGGGTCGGGCAGGTCGTCCTTGTATTTTTCGTAATAAGCTCGGACCTGGTCTTCGGTCGGTTCGGCGGCTTTACTGAGAAAATCGGCCACGGGGAACGGCACGGCGACGGCGGAGACCCGCTCATGCTGGTCTTTGTAGGTTTGATAGACGTCGAGCGGCGTGACCGTGGGCGGGCCTGGCAAGCGGCGGACTTCAAGCAGGCGGACCTGACCGGCGATCGTCTCAAGCATCTCCTGACCGCTCATGCGTTCGAAGCCATCGCGGAGCACTTTTTCGAACAAATCCGGACTCAAGGCGTTTCCGAAGACGCTCACGAGCCATGTGTTGCCGAACTCTGCGGTGGCGGGGATGCCCAGGCGGTTGGCCTCGTGCTCCAGGATCAGGGCATCGATGATCTCACGGCTGGAGGTGCCTCCGAAGGGTTGGGGAAGGTCGGGGATCAGGCGACCGATAAAGGCGTTGGCCACGTTGCGCTGCTGGGTGAGTCGAGCCAGGTCGGCGCGGCGAACCGCTTTCCCATACAAGGTTGCCTCGACCGGGTTGTCGGACATGCCGCCTCCGCCGCCCATAAGGGCGGGCAGGCTGTCTGCCAGGACGAATCCGAGCATCGCCAGCATGGCGAAAGTAACGATCAACTGCTTCTGGTGGCGACGAAAGACCGCGAACGGCATGGAGTTCCTCGTCGTAGTAAGGCGGTCGAGCAGCGGTTGGTTGGCGTGCCTTCAATCCCTCGTCAAACAAAAGGGGGGACTTGACACGCCCCGATACGCTAGCTAATTGAAAAGCGCGGCCGTCCGACATCGGCCTCTCTTGCACTCTACCAGGACTAGTCCCGAAGATAAAGTCAAACCGGGAGCGGGGCGTGTCTGCTCCGCTTCAAGAATCACGAGACCAGGTGTCCCGCGCGGTTTCTTCTCACGGGTCGGGACGTTCCCAAACAAGATTGCCGGCCTTTGAAGGGTCGGCAGCCTTTTGGATTCCGGCCTTACCGCGGGATCGTTCACTTCAACGGATCGGACAGGACGCTACCGTGGCTCGAAAGACCGCATCATCACCAGAATCCGAATCACCAGAATCCGAATCGGAATCGGAATCCCCCAAACCGAAAACAGCCAAAGCCAAAGCCGCGCCCAAAGCCAAGGCCGCGCCCAAAGCCAAGGCCGCCACGCCAAAACCGAAGAAAGTCACGGCCAAGAAGGCCAAGGACGCGGAGCAAGCGGCCGACGCCCTCTCGACCGTGCGGTCTGGCAAGTCCCTGGTGATCGTCGAGAGCCCGAAGAAGGCCCGATCGATCAACAAATTTCTGGGCTCGGCCTTCGTCGTGAAGGCCAGCATGGGGCACGTCCGCGACCTGCCCAAGCGCAAACTTGGGATCGACGTTACGGATGGTTACGTCCCGACTTACGAGATCATGCCAGGCAAGAAGGAGGTCATCGCCGACCTCAAGAAGGAGGCCGCCAAGGCCAGCATGATCTATCTGGCGACCGACCCCGACCGCGAGGGGGAGGCGATCGCCTGGCACCTTCAGGAGGCCCTCGGACTGCCCGACGACCGGGTGCGCCGGGTGCAGTTCTTTGAGATCACCGAGCGGGCCGTCAAGGAGGCGTTTAACCACACCGGCCCGATCGACATGGACAAGGTCCGGGCGCAAGAAGCCCGCCGCTTCCTCGATCGGTTCGTCGGCTATGACCTCAGCCCCTTGCTCTGGAAGAAAGTCGCCCGCAACCTCAGCGCCGGGCGGGTCCAGTCGGTCGCCGTCCGCCTGATCGCCGAGCGTGAAAAGGAAATCCGGGCGTTCGTCTCCGAGGAATACTGGCGGATTACCGCCACCGTCGCCCCCTCGGGCACGGCCGAGTCGGCCGACCGCTTCACCGCCGAACTCGCGGAATGGAACGGGGCGAAGTTCTCGGCCACGGCCGAAGCCGAAGCCAAGGCTATTCGCGACACCCTGGCCGCCGCCGACTACGTCGTCTCCAAGGTCCAGGCGGTTCAAAAGACCGACAAGGCCGACGCCCCGTTCAAGACCAGCACCCTCCAGCAGCAAGCGGCCATCCGGCTCCGGTTCTCGGGCAAGCGAACCATGAAGATCGCCCAGGAACTTTATGAAGGGATCGACGTCGACGGCTCCGGCCCGACCGGCCTGATCACCTACATGCGTACCGATAGTTTGCGGGTCTCCGACGAATCCTTGACCCACGTCCGAGACCTGATCCAGACCAAATACGGCGACAAATACCTGCCGGCCAAGCCGATCAAGTACGCCGCCGGCAAGATGGCCCAGGAGGCCCACGAGGCCGTCAGGCCGACCGACCTCAACCTCAACCCCGAAACGATCAAGAGCCGATTGACCCATGATCAGTTCAAACTCTATCAACTGATCTACAGGCGGTTCGTGGCCAGCCAGATGACTCCGGCCCTCTTCGAGGTGACGAACGTCGAGGTCAAGGCCGACGCCGGTCTGTTCAAGGCCCAAGGGAAGATCTTGCGGTTTGACGGCTACCGCCGCGTTTTGCCCCCGGCCGGCAAGCAGGAAGACGCCCTTTTGCCCTCCTTGAATCAAGACCAAGGGCTCGACCTGCACGACCTGATTCCCACCCAGCACTTCACCCAGCCGCCGCCCAGGTACAGCGAGGCCACGCTGATCAAGGCCCTTGAGAAAGAGAACATCGGCCGGCCGAGCACCTACGCGCCGATCATCCAGACGATCCAGGACCGCCACTACGTCGAGCACAAGGAGCGCCGGTTCTTCGCCACCGAGCTGGGCATGGTCGTCACCGACCTCCTGGTCGAACACTTTCCCAAGATCCTCGACCCCAAATTCACCGCCCAGATGGAGGACGAACTCGACGGCATCGTCACCGGCAAGGAGAACAAGGACAAGGTCCTTGATGACTTTTACCTGCCCTTCCAGACGGCCCTGAAGCAGGCCGAGACCCGGATGGAACGGGTGCAGGTGATGTCCACGGAAACCTGCCACGAGTGCGGGGCCTTGATGGCGATCAAGTTCGGCCGCACCGGCCAGTTCCTCGGCTGCTCAAAGTATCCGGAGTGCAAGGCGACCCGGCCGATGGAAGGCGGACCACGCGCCGCGGCCATCGAGACCGAGCACGTCTGCGCCAAGTGTGGCAAACCACTCTTGCTCCGCGAGAGCAAGCGCGGCCCCTTCCTGTCGTGCTCTGGCTACCCGACCTGCAAGGAATCCTACAACCTCAACGCCGAAGGCCAGCCGGTTCCGTCAGTCGTCGAGACCGATCATGCCTGCCCGAAGTGCGGCAAACCCATGGCGCTGCGTCAAGGCACCCGAGGAGCTTTCCTCGGCTGCACCGGCTACCCGAAGTGCCGCAACACCATGCCCGTCGATGACCAGGGGCAACCCGTGACCCCCGTCACCGTCGAGGTCAAATGTGAGAAGTGCGGCGGCCCGATGGGCGTCAAGCAAGGCCGCCGAGGCGCCTTCCTTGGCTGCCTGAATTACCCGAAGTGCCGCAGTACCGCCCCAATCCCCGACGACCTCAAGGAGCAGCTCGGCGAGGCGGCCGGTCCCGCCGCCGCCGCCAGCGGCGTGAACCTCAAGGAGCTTGAGGTCGTGGAGACCTGCGACACCTGCGGCGGCCCGATGACCGTGCGTCAAGGCCGTCGCGGCTATTTCCTCGGCTGTGCCAAATACCCCAAGTGCAAGGGGACCAAGGAGCCAGGCGCCGGCACCCTGGAGAAGATCCTTGCCGCTACCGGCGGCGTGGCCTGAGATTGCTCAAGGCTGTTGGAATGCGGATTGCGAGTCGGATGAGTTCCGATCTCGCAATCCGCCATTCCGAACGAAGGGAGCCGTTGCCGTGAAGCAGCCAAATATCGCCGTTTATGGGTCGAAGTCGTGCGAAGATTCGGTTCGAACCGTGAAATACCTCGACGACCATCAAATTCCTTATGAATTCAAGGACGTGGACGCAACCCCGGAATACCAGGACTACATTGCCAGCCTCAACAACGGCAAGCAGGTCACGCCGACCCTGCAAATTGATAACGAGACATTCATCAACCCGTCCGAGACCGACCTGGCCAAGTCGATCGAAGAGGCCGCCTCGGCTCGTTGACGGATGCCGGCGCAAGAGCAATTCTTAACCGTGCGGGTCGAGCCCGGGCGTCCTGTCCGGCTTCGGCCCGACCGCCAGGGCGTAGGCGGTGGCATACGTCCGGCAATGAGAGATCGAAATCAAGATGTCCGCGATCCCTCGCTCGATCGCGGCGTCCTTCGCCCCGCCGCGCACCATGACCTCGGGCTTGCCGCCGAGTCCGATGCGCACCTCCATGTCGGTCCAGGAGATGCCCCGGCTCCAGCCCGCTCCGATCGCCTTGAGGATCGCTTCCTTGGCCGCCCAGTGGCCGGTGAAGTGCTCAATGGCGTGAGTCCGCCCCTGGCAAAAGCGAATCTCGCGATCCGTGTACACCCGATGCAAGAACAATTCGCCGTGCTGCGCGATCATCTTGCCGATCCGGACGCACTCGGTGATGTCGTTGCCAATTCCCAGGATGTCCATGCGCGTTGTCGTCTCAAGAAATCATAGGCCAAAGGATCGGTTCGCCCTGTCCCGAAAGGGTGAGCGGCGTCCGCGGCGAACCTACCAGTTTAACCATCACCAACCGCCAGAACCAACACCCGCGGCGCCGATGTCCTGCGAGGAATGCGAATTCCAGAATCTGGAATTCGCAATCCTCCTGCTCAGCACCCAATGCCCATTGATCCGACGTCGCGGGTCAGGCGGGCGTCGGCTATACTGGCGTGCGCTCCGGTCGACGATTTGAACGGCCCGGAAGTGGCTCGAACGGTTTCAAACCAAGGATGGATCGGTTCCATGGACATGTTCGCCGACCTGACACCCGCGCAGCGTGAGGCCGTTGCCCATGTCGATGGCCCGCTCTTGGTCTTGGCTGCCGCGGGCTCGGGCAAGACCCGCGTCATCACCAGGCGGGTCGCTCACCTGCTTCAGCAAGGGATCAGCGGCCACGAAATTCTGGCCCTCACCTTCACGAACAAGGCCGCTGGCGAGATGCGCGAGCGGATCGAGGCCCTCGCCCCCAAGGCCGGGGTCTGGGTCGGCACCTTCCACGCCCTTTGCGCTCGCTTGCTCAGACGCTACGCCCCCTTGGTTGGCCTGGACCGCAACTTCACCATCTACGATCAAGGCGACCGCCTTCGCGCCGTCAAGCAGGTGATGGAGCGGCTCGGCCTGGACGATCTCGGCGTACCTCCGGAACGAGTCGACGCCGCGATCAGCAGGGCCAAGAACGACCTGGCCTCTCCGGAAACACTCGCCCGAAGGGGCGACGGCGATCACGTCGCTGCCGTGGTCGCCAGAGTCTACCAGGCGTACCAGGACCGACTCCGCGAGTCGTCGGCGGTCGATTTCGACGACCTGCTCGTCCACCTCGTCACGATCGTGAAAACTCATAAAGATGTGCGTAAGGAACTGGACGCCCGGTTCCGCTACGTTCTGGTCGATGAGTATCAAGACACCAACCTGGCGCAGTACGCAATCGTCAGGGCGCTCTCGATCGACCATCCCAACCTCTGCGTCACCGGAGACCCCGACCAGTCGATCTACGGCTGGCGGGGGGCGAACCTGAGCAACATCCTCGATTTCGAACAAGATTATCCAGGCTGCAAGGTCGTCCGCCTGGAACAGAATTACCGCAGCACCAAGAACATCCTTCGGGTCGCCGACCACCTGATCCAGTTCAACAAACGGCGCAAGCCCAAGGCCCTGACAACCGAGAACCCCGACGGCCCTCCCGTCGAGTTGACCACCTACACCACCGAGG
>JBDTIR010000615.1:0-2781 GCA_039936275.1 Isosphaeraceae bacterium
GATCCATTGCGCCTGGAGCAGGGGGGCCTCGATCCGCACCAAGGGTTCGCCCGGAAAGACGACCGACCCTTCGCGCACCGCCCAGACCTCGCCGGTGAAGCGAAGCTCCTTCAGCCGGTCAAAGAACCCTGGATCGATCCTGGAGAAGTTCGGCCATGAGCGAAAGGCGTCCACCTGCTCAGCCGAGAAGGCCATCTTCAAGAGATCGCCCAAAGCCTGTTCCAACCCTGCGAAGACCAGATAAGCCCGACCCGCCGGGAGCCTTCTGACGAACAGCTCGAAGGTCGCGTGGGCCTGGTCCATGCCGGCCCCCGCGTAGCCGGCCATCATGGTGATCTCGTACAGGTCGGTCAAGGTGCCGAGGGCGTCCGGATTTGGCCAGAGCGAGACGGGGGGATCGGTTGGCATCGTCGGCACTCATTGGGAGTCGTAGAGCGTGAGCCGCTGGAATGGCGGTTTGAGCGTGCTGGGATTGAAGCCTGGCGGCGGCCTGAGATCGAGGAGACCCGGCTGGAACGGCGGTTCGAGGTGACTCGGATGAAAGGCCAAACCTGGATCGAGGTCGAGCAGGGTCGGCGGACTCGGACGGTCCCAGAACATGCCGAAGATGTCCCATTGACCGGCGCGCCACTCTTGCGGCTGGTCGGATCGAGACGTCGCCAGGTCGATCGCGGAATCGTGCAAGGCCCAGACCCGAGGACTCGCCGGCCGAAACAAGGACTCCAGGCCGTCCACACGCTCGACCGGCACGCCATTCATTGAGAGGTAGAACAGGACCGGCGGTCTGGCGAACACGCGGACGACGTCGATGGGGTCGTGAGTCTCGTTGGCCCGGTGGGTGTACTTCTGGCTGATCTGCTCGGTGGCGATCCGGAGCGAGTCGGTCGGGCTAAGCAAGCCGGCCATCGGCTTGGGATGAGGCGAGACGACTTGATCGAGAGCCAAAGAGCTGAGAACCGCCAGCGCCAGGGCGATGCCGCCAGCCCCAACGCGACGCCAAAGGGCAGGGGGGGCCGCCTCACTTTGAGCCGTGTTGGCGGCGACCGCCGTTCGGCCTGCCAGTAACTCGGCAACCAGGCCGCCCATGATCATCCAGCCGAACCCGTGCAACGGCAGCCAGAGCCGCGCATAGGGATGATAGAAGGGTGTGAGCGCGGCCATCACGATCCAGCCGACAGCGAGCACCCGTCCGGCCGGTTTGCCGTGAACCAGGAGGGCAGGGGACCGAGCCAACGCGATCCACCAGGGCACGCTCGCCGACGCACCCAGGGCCAATGTTCCACCCAACAGGCCAAGCCGGAACCGCATCCCTCGCCAATGCGACGGCGGCCCCTCGCCAACCTCCAGGCGACAACCCAGCCAAGCCAGGGGCCACGCCACTGCGCCCCAGTTCAACCCCCAGGTCAAGACCCCCGACAGGGCCACCTGCTCGGCTGTCTGGGTCCGCCAGTGCGGCAGCCATTGTGAGACGCCGCTCAGGTAGCTTCGGTGATGGGCCATCAAGGCCGCGTAACCGCCGTCGTGGCCTTCGACAAACCGATACCAGGGGAGGTAGACCAAGGCCGAGACAGCCGCCGCGATCAGGCCGTAACCGAGCACCCGGACGACCTCGCGACGATGCCCGGGCTCTGGCTTCACCATCATCAAGAACGCGGCCAGGGCCACGATAACCCCGGTCAAGCCGCCATTATACTTGACGTTCTGCGCCAGTCCAACGGCCAGGCCGAACACCAACGCTCGGCCCAGTCTGGGCCGTTCCAGGAACCGGGTTCCCAGGCCCAGAGCGATCAGCCAGGCCAGGAGAAACAAAGCGTCGGTCAAGGCCATCCGCGAGAAGGCGACGTGTGGTCCCGACAAGGCGGCAAACGCGGCCGTCGCGACCCCCGCGCCCGGTCCGAAGGTTCGCCGGCCCAACCAGGCCGCGGTCGGGATCGTCAAGACCCCCGCGATGATCGAGACGACAATCGCCGATAGGTCGGCGACACCGAACACCAAGTACGCCAATCCGACCAGGATCGGGAACCCTGGTGGGGCATAGGCGATCACATCTGGACCCATCCCCGAGAGCCCTTGGGGACTGAACGGCCAGAGACCCGCCAGCGCATAGACCCCTTCGTCGAAATGCTCCAGGCCGAGCCGACCGACCCCCCAGAACCGGAGCACGGCCCCGACCAAGGTCAAGGCCGCGACCCCGATCCACTCACGACGAGGGCTCGTCTGATTGAGGTTCGACATGAGGGACGATTCTATCCGAATCCCCGCTTGATCTCCTACCACGTTTCACGTGGAACATCTGGGGAAGGGGGGTAAGCAACGCCGATCCGGCGGACTGCCAAAATGGCAGTTGGCTTCGCTCGGCGCAACGGGCAGAAAGATCCCTCGCTTACGCGCCGGGTTACAATTCCCGAAGGAAGGTGCCCTCGCTCACGCCTCCACCATCGAAACCCGACGCGTGAGCGAGGATCTTCTTCGAGAGCGAGCCGTCGCGACTGCCAAAATGGCTGGTGGCTTCGCTCGGCGCAACGGGTAGAAAGATCCCTCGCTTACGCGTCGGGTTACAATTCCCGAAGAAAAGTGCCCTCGCTCACGCGTCCACCATCGAAACCCGACGCGTGAGCGAGGATCTTCTTCGAGAGCGAGCCGTCAAGCCATCGCGACTGCCAAAATGGCAGGTGGCTTCGCTCGGCGCAACGGGTAGAAAGATCCCTCGCTTACGCGTCGGGTTACAATTCCCGAAGCGCTCGTCGCTCACGCGTCAGGTTACAATTCCCGAAGCGCTCG
>JBDTIR010000616.1:0-7158 GCA_039936275.1 Isosphaeraceae bacterium
AATAAAATGAACCAGGCGTGTAAACAACCGTGTCTCGGAGTTCATTTTTCCGTGATCCCGTTTGGGCCTTGATCGGACCCGACGCGGCCTCGTTAGCCGCCGATTCCGATCGAACGATGCACGGGGGAATGCTAGCAAATTGGTAAAAACAATCAAATTAAAAATTATTAACATTACAAATCGATATCAATAATTGCGGTTATGGACGCTGACCTGATGACCAGCGTTGACGGCTCTCGGGATAGCCATTCAGCGAGGAGGACGATACGATGCGAGTTAAGATTCGCCGTTCAACGTAGAGGAGGCCCCTCAAATGGAAATCCGACCGTTTGGTAAGACGGACATGAAGGTCAGCGTGCTCGGCTTCGGCGGGGCTGAGATCGGCTCGGAAAAGGTAACGCCCGAAGTCGTCTCTCGATTGCTCAACGAGGCGATCGACCAAGGGTTGAACGTGATCGACACCGCCGAATGCTACTACAGTAGCGAAGAGCTGATCGGCCAGACGATGGCGGGACGTCGAGACGAGTATTACCTGTTCACCAAGTGCGGCCACGCCGAAGGACCAAGCAAGCCGGACTGGCGTCCCGAGTCGCTCACCGGCAGCATCGAACGGAGCCTGAAGCGGCTCAAGACCGACCGCGTGGACCTGATCCACCTTCATAGCTGCTCCGAGGCTGAGCTACGCAAAGGAGATGTGATCGACGTCCTCTGCAGGGCCAAGGAGAAAGGGCAGACCCGCTACATCGGTTACAGCGGCGACGGCCAGGCGGCCAAGTTCGCGATCGAGTGCGGTGCGTTTGACTCATTACAAACCTCGGTCAACATCGCTGATCAGGAGGCGATCGACTTGACCCTTCCTCTGGCCCGCGACCGCCAGTTGGGCGTGATCGCCAAACGGCCCCTCGCCAATGTCGCCTGGCGGTACACCGAAACGCCCAAGAACGTCTATCACCAGCCCTACTGGGAGCGTCTGCAAACCCTGAAGTATCCGTTTCTCAAGGGCGGCGACCTCCCATCCTCGGTCCCCTTGGCCTTGCGGTTCACTTTGAGCGTTCCCGGCGTGGATACGGCGATCGTGGGAACGACCAAGCCCGGCCGCTGGCAAGAAAACGCCGCATCGCTTGAAGCCGGCCCCCTGCCAGATCACGATTTCGAGGCCATCCGCGTTCAATGGTGCGAAGTCGCAGAACCAGCGTGGATCGGACAAACTTAAGGAATGTGAACTTGCGAATATCAGGATTCCAGATTCAACAAGGCGGCTGCCGGTGGGTTCAAGGACCGAAGTCAAACCGGACTTCGCCGTTTTCGACTTTCAAGCGAGCGTCAAAGGTTGTGCCGGACTTTGATGCGAAGCCTTTTAATTTGGGGCTGCGTCCTTGTTTCAGGAGCGCCTGGGCCGTGCGCACGCTGATCCGCTTGCCGGCGATCGTCTTCCAGATGGTGAACTTGCAGCCTTGCCGCCAGGCGCTACATCCGTAAGCCTTCGCTTGCTCAACGACCTCGGATTTGCAGAGCGGGCAAGGGCCGAGGGAGACCGCCGCGAACCCGTTCGCCGGATGTTCGGTTTTTGGCGTATCGCTGGTGTCGCCTGGCGGTTTGCGCTTGCGAGTTCCCGCTCTTGCTTGTTTCTCAGGACGTCGAGGTGCCTCTTTCGAGGCGGGCTGTCGTGGACGTTCGGCGGGGACCGGAACGTCCACCAAGGGACCGGAGTCGGTCAGTTTGAGCAGCGCGGGGCTTACGCCTTCGAACCTGACCGGTGTTTGCAGGACGTGGTATTGCAACAGTTCGCGGACCTGATCGTCGTTCAAGACCAAGCCCTTATACTCCCGGAAGAGCACGAACGGGCAGCCGTCGCGCCAGGCCGAACAACCAAACCCCTTTTTGCCCGCGATCACGGGTTGGCCGCAGCGTGGACAGTCTCCCAGGCGGTCCGGATCGACCTGGCTTGCGTTCCCCGAACGAATCACGCCACCGGTATATGTAGCGATTTCCGCCATGAAGTGTGCCGGGTCAAGCGATCCGCGCTCGATCTCACGAAGCTTCGCCTCCCAATCGCCGGTCAGTTCCGGACTTTTCAAGGCAGGGTCGCGAACCAGGGCGATGAGGTATCGGCCGAGGTCGGTCGCGGCCAGGGTCTTCTTGTCGCGCGCGATGTAACCTCTCTTGAGCAAGGTTTCGATGATCGAGGCGCGAGTGGCCGGGGTGCCGAGGCCGTGCTGCTTCAGGGCTTCCTTGAGCGCCTCGTCGTCGACCAGCTTGCCGGCCGTTTCCATCGCCCCCAACAGGGTCGCCTCAGTGTAGGGCTTCGGGGGCGCGGTTTCCCCTTGACGGACGATTGGCTCATGCGGGCCGGTCTCGCCGATCTGGAACTCGGGTAAGTCTTGCTCGTCGTCCCTTTGAGCGTCGGCTTTGCGCGGGTAGAGCGCGGTCCAGCCCGGCTCGATCACTCGGACGCCTCTGGCACGGAAGGGTAATCCGTTGGACGCTCCGTTGACGGTGGTCACTTCCTTGAGACAAAGCGGATAAAAAGCGGCGATCAGACGTGTGAGGATAGCGTCAAAGACTTTGAGGGCGATCGGCGTCAGATTGCCAGGCTGTTTGCCGGTCGGGATGATCGCGTGGTGGTCGCCAACTTTGGCGTCATTGATGATCCTGCCGGTAAAGGGCAAGGCGGCCAGGTCGAGCTTGCCGATTTCCAGAGGTTTCGAGGGACGCAGGTCGTCGAGGATGCCCGGAATTTTCGATTTCAGGTCGTTGGTGAGATACCGCGAATCGGTCCTGGGATAACTGATCAGCTTGGATTCATAGAGGCTTTGCGCCGTCTTCAAGGTGGTGTCGGCTGACAGGCTGAAGCGACGGTTCATGTCGCGTTGCAACTCGGTCAGGTCGTAGAGTTGCGGCGGCTGGAGCCGTTCCGGCTTACGGTCGACGCCCAGGATTGAGAAGGGATGCCCCTGGACCTGACGCAAGCCGGCCTGCGCGTCGGCTTCCTTGCTAAAACGGTCGCCACTAAATTTAAAGACCACCGCGCGGTAACGGGTCAGTAGCTCCCAGAACAGTTCAGGTTTGAACGTGCGAATTTCGTCGTCGCGACGGACGATCAAGGCCAGGACCGGCGTCTGCACCCGGCCGACGCTCCAGAGCAGGCCGCTTGACCGGTAGCGGACGGTGTAATAGCGGGTTGCGTTCAGGCCGACGATCCAATCGGCCTCGCTCCGACAGCGGGCCGCTGCGTACAAGGAATCATAGTCAGACAAAGGACGAAGTCTGGCGAAGGCGTCGCGGATCGCCTCGCGGGTCAAGGAACTGAGCCAGAGCCGCTCGGCGGCTTTGCCGACGCACCCGGTCAGTTCGAGGATGTATCGAAAAATCAACTCGCCTTCACGACCTGCATCGGTCGCCGCGATCAGTGCGTCCGCCCCTTTGAACAGGCGACGGACCACGGCCAGTTGCTTGCCGGAGCCCTTTTCATCGAGCGGCTTGAGCCCGAACCGCTCGGGGACGATCGGCAATGACTCCAAAGTCCAGCGCTTCAAGGTCGAGTCATAATCTTGCGGCTCCTTGAGGGTCACAAGGTGCCCCAGGGCCCAGGTCACCTGATACCCCTTGCCCTCAAAGTAGCCGTCGCGCCGCTCGATCGCGCCCAAAAACGACGCCAGTTCGCGAGCGACCGACGGCTTTTCAGCGAGCACGACCTTCATGTCAAGAACCTGTTAAGATTCACGCGCCTTTAAGTCAGTAGCTCGCGTTTGTTGCCACCGTATCGCTCGAACGGCTCATGGCTCGATCAAGACCTCGTTGAGGACTGTGCCAGTAGCCTGTTTCAAGGGGACGCCAAGTAGTTTAGCCACGGTCGGCGCGACGGAGGTGTTCTCGACAGTACTGAGCGTGGCCCCTGGCTTGATCCCCGCTCCGGAGGCCACGAACGTCGCGTTCATCTTCGGGTTGGTCGACAGGTAGCCATGCGTGCCCGTCGTAGTCTTATTCTCGGTCACAAGCGTATCGCCCGAGGCATCACCGCTGAAGGCATACGGGTTTTTGGCTGCGAGAACCAGGTCGGCCATGCCTTGATGGTTGTCAGGCTGGGGGAAGTGATACTTCGAGTAGTCCTTCGGCTCGATGATCGCCTCGATCCCTTCCGCGTCCTGGAACAAGCGGCGCACGGTTTCGCGGTCCTCGTCGGCCGTCTTGGGGTCGGTCAAGTAGACCAAGCCGACTCCCCCTTCGGGAACGACGTGGACCTTCGCCGAAGTGATCCGGCCGTTCTCGAGCTTGAGTAACCCTTCGCGACGCAAAAGGGCGTTAGGATTCAGGGCCTTTGTCACTGCGGCGAAGCCGTGGTCTGAGACCACGAACACGGTCGTTCTCTCACGGATGCCCGCGTCGTCGAGCGCCTGCACGACCTGGCCGACTCGGGCATCGGCCAGGGCGGCGGCGGTGTAGCCTTCCGGAGTTTGAGGACCATGGCGATGATGGATCGAGTCCAGGTTCAGCAGGTGAAGCACGATCAGATTCGGTTTCCGTTCCCGGATCGACTGGCAAGCGGCTTCGGTCCAGACCTCGTCTCGAACAGGCCCTCCACCCTTACTGAAGCGTTGCAGGAGTCCTTTGTCGGTCAGTTCTTGCTTGAGGCGGGGCGTCGTGTAGCTGAGTTGGTCGGGCACGTCGGGGAAGTTATCGACGAGCGAGGTCGAGCCCCGGGTGCAGGGCCAGTTAATCGCCGTTGAGGTCAGCCCGGTCTCTTTGAGCGTATCAAACAGCAAAGGGCCATGAACCAGTTCGCTTTGCTCCTTGGCAGCAACCACCCGGATCGGCCTGTCCACACCTTGGCGTTCCAGAATGCCGTTGGCGAGGACGCCGTGACCTTCCGGATGGACGCCAGTCATCAAGGTCGTATGGTTTGGCCAGGTGACCGACGGATTGGAGACGAGCATCCCCCGGGTCGCAACGACGCCCGACTTCGCGAGCCCCCGGATCACGGGCAAAGAAGCCTGCGGATCGTTCAGGTAAGAACCGGGGAGTCCGTCGATTGAGATTACCAGGACGTGCCGATCTTGAGGTTCCGCCGCCGGGTTGGCCGCCGCGAGCAGCATCATGATCGGGGCAAAGGCTGCCAGCATCGTCTAACTCTCCGAGGTGCCGGGTTAAGAATTTCATACGTCTTACGAAATCGACCTGATCGCACCACGCACAAAAAAGCCGGTGCTCAGCGCCGGTGGTTCCGTCGCATGGACAACGGGGGCTGGAGCAATTCGTTAATCAAGAACGCCTCACGCATCGCCTGCTGAGAGCCGAAGGTCTTGAAGAGTTCGAGCGCGGTGGGTGACGGCGTGATCCCCAGGCCCGTCGAGACGGCCGGGGGCATCGACAGCAAGAGCGAGGTATGCTCCTCAACCAGCGAGTGATGATCGAGTGTCGAGCTGAGCTTCTGCGTGACTCCGGGGGTCAGAAGGCGGGAGGACGCAGCAGGCATTTTGGCCGGGGCCGATTTTTGCCTGGCGGATTGCTTTGATGCGCCGGAACTGGTCGAGCTCGCTGAGAACTTTGTCGGCTCGGCGCGGATCACGATGATGTCGTCATCAGCCGCGGATCGAACCGGACCTTGCCGCGCGGTCGACGTGTTGGTGAACCGCATTGTCGGGTCGCGCGGGTCGCGCGGCGAGGTTCGAGGAGCGGGAGGCGGGCCCCCTGGTCGGGGACCGGCCCCGACGGGACGCTCGGCAGGGTTCAGGTTTGGTTTGATCTCCTTGTTCAAGAGCTGGTTCACGATCCAGATCAAGAACAAGGCCCCGGGGACGATCAGGCGGAACCAGTCGTTGTTCTGCATAACTGCTGAACCTTCTTCCGCGCAAAACAAAGAAGGGGGATTCGCGGTGAGTTAAAGGCGGTTCGCATCAGTTCCGCGCCCGAGACGAACCGTGGCTGATGGACCTTTGAGCTTAAGAGGTCGGCGTCTCTCGACGCGCGTTGATAGCCCCACTGCCGGCGATGGCTGAGCGCATCTCGGTATCGGCCTGAATGTTGCGGAGGTTGTAATAGTCGGTAATGCCAAGGTTGCCCTTGCGGAAGGCCTCGGCGATCGCCAAGGGGATTTCCGCCTCCGAGAGAATCAGTTTGGAACGATTCTCCTGAACGATGGCGACGTTCTCTTGCTCCATGGCGACGGCAAAAGCGCGTCGCTCTTCGGCTTTGGCGCGGGCGACGCGGGTATCGGCCTCGGCCTGGGCGGCCTGAAGGTTAGCGCCAATGTTGTCGCCGACGTCGATATCAGCGATGTCGATGGAGAGGATCTCGAAGGCGGTGCCGGCGTCGAGCCCCTTCTCCAGGACGCGCTTGGAAATCATGTCGGGGTTCTCCAGCACCATGTTATGGGTCTCAGCCGAGCCGATGGTGGTGACGATCCCTTCGCCGACCCTGGCAATGATCGTCTCTTCGGTGGCACCGCCGACGAGCCGGTCGATATTGGTCCGCACGGTGACTCGGGCCTTGACCTTGAGCTGAATGCCGTTCTTGGCCATGGCGTCAATGGTCGGGCGGCCTTTTGACGGGTCCGGGCAGTCAATGACCTTGGGGTTGACGCTGGTCTGCACTGCGTCGAGCACGTTGCGTCCGGCCAGGTCGATCGCCATGGCCCGCTTGAGCGAGAGGGGGATGTCGGCTCGGTTGGCGGCGATCAAGGCGCGGATGACGTTAGGCACGTTGCCGCCGGCCAGGTAGTGGGCTTCAAGGGCGCGGGTGGTCACGCCGTCTTTCTCGGTCATGCCGGCCTGGATGGCCATGATCTTCGACCGGACGATAATATTCGGGTTGACCTTGCGGAAGGTCATGCCGATCAGTTCAGGCAGACCGATGCTAGCGTGGGTCGTCTTCGCCTGGATCCAGAGATTGAAATACTTGGCGAATAGAACGAACAGGACGAACGCGAAGATCACCACCACGACGCCGGTGACGATCAACATGGGCGTCAGGTCGTCTTTGGGTCCAGCGGCGAACAAGAGCGGAATCATCGGGTTTCCTCGGTTTTGTGCGGTCAAATCAATCGTGGTTCGGCTCGGCCTGGGGCTCGGCCAGGAATTCATCGAGCGAGGGGTCGTTGGCGGAGCGGACGATCAGTCTGCCGCTGCGGATCTGAACCGCGCGGACCAGGGCGCCTGAGGG
>JBDTIR010000617.1:0-3475 GCA_039936275.1 Isosphaeraceae bacterium
GCCTGCCGGATAAGTTGGAGCCGGAGGGCGTCGAGCTGAGCGGGCAAAGCGCCGATCTCAGCCAAAACACGAAGGGCGTTCGTGGGACGATCCTGATTGCGAATCAAGACCTGAGCCAACTTGAGCCGCATGCGGTCGCCTTGGTCGGGGAACCTCTGGATGTAGTCGCGCATCAAAGGGGTCGCCGCCGACCAGGCGCGCTGGACGAGCAAGGGCTTGATGAGGTCCATCAAGTCACGCTCTGAAGGGGACCATGCGGGCAGGTCGCGAGCCTTGCGATACGCGGCGAGGGTCGCGTCGGCGTCGCCCTGTGCGGCCAATCGCTGAAGTCGCCCCAGAACGTCGGCCGCGCGGTCCTGCGGAGAGGTCGTGACCGCCTCCTCTGGCCGCTTCTTCCCCTTGGTGGAGGACCAACCGCCAAATCGAGGGGCCTTCTTCTTCGCCAGCATGAGGCTTGCTTTGGCCTTGGATCGCCCCTGGCGGCCTTGAAGCACGGCGAAGAGGTCCCAGTTCTCGCAATTAACCAAACCGCCTTTGAGCATCAACACCGCCAGGGGGAACCCGATCACCGCGCCGAGCAGGTGAGCCAGAGCCCCCGACGGACTGGCTCCGAACCGGACCACCCCGAGTACTTCCATGCCGATGTACAGCAAGGCGAACCAGAGGATCGGCACCTCCCAGACGCTTGGCATGAATCGCCAGAAGACCAGGCACGAGAACTCATTGCGAGGCGCCCAGACCAGGCACATGGCCAGCAAGCCGTAGATCACACCCGAGGCCCCCAGCGACGCCCCGCCGTCAAGACCCAGGAACAACACCTGCTCGACGGCCGATTGCGCAACCCCGATCCCCAGGTACACCGCCAGAAAGACCAACGAGCCGACCTTCCCCTCGACCACCAGGCCGAAGCTCCAGAGGAAGATCATATTGCCGATCAGGTGCATCAGACCGGCGTGCAAGAACAGGCTGCTGACCCACTGAAGCGGATGAAGCCCATCTCCGTAAGTCAGCAACCAAGGGGTGATCTGTTCATCAGTCAACCCGATCGTGAACCCGAATACCAGGGTGTTGACCACGATCAAGGCCACGGTTGCCTTCGGCCAGTGGTAAATAGGGGCGTCAGTTGCGTAGGGGATCATTATTGAATTCCAGACGGCTGCATATCATCAAATATTATTTTAATCATTATCTCGTGAAAACCGCGTATCGGCATTGATTATGCGGTAAGTCTTGAAACAATCAATGGAACGACTTGATTCAGTCCCAAGTGTACGGCACGCTGCTGAGGAACGATACATGAGTGTGTTCACACTATTCAGTCTCCTCGTTCTGACCGCCGGCCCGAAGCCCGAGACCACGGCCGCCGATGTTCTCACCTTGCGCAATGGTCAAGCCGTGAGTGGTCAAGTCGCCGAACCTGCCCCGAGGGGGAAACTTGCGTTCATCGTCCGCCGCGCATGGCTCAAAGAACACGCCCCCGATCTGGCGAAACAGTGGGCGGCGGCCGAGACGCCGGTCGTGAATCGAGCACGGATGCAGCGGGTCAACCGGCTCGTCGGCTGGCGTCGCGAACGGGTTCCGACCCCTGGCGAGAATGACCCGATCTTGAGCTGGCTCGACGCCGAAATCGACCGTTTGAAGGCCCTTGGCGACGCTCCATCCTCGACACCGTTGATGCTCGTGACGCTCAACCGTGGCGATGTGAAGACCATCTCCCGACGAAGCAAGGACGCCGCTCGGATGCTCCGGCAAGGGTGGCGGGCACGGTTTGACGGCGTGGAAGAGATTCCCTCGGAGGACTTGAAATCGTCGCTCCAGGGGCGTGGGTTCGCCATGAGCAACGTCGATCAGGCATCGGTTGACCGGCTCTTGCCCATCCCTTTGGAGTCCGAGAACCACTGGCGGCTCCGACGCGCGGCGACCGAGGAAATCAATGAGCCCGCCTTGCGGTTCCTCCGCTATCAAGGCTTGCTCTTGCCCGAAATGACCCCGGGCGCGGCACCGGACGCCAAGCAACTGGTCGGCGCCTTGGCGTCGCTGCTCGGCGGCCAGCCCAACGCTGATCCGCTGCGAGCTCAGGCTCGGCAGGTCGAAGCCCGAGGGCGGATTGCCATGGGCGTGACGACGCTCAACATGGCGCCCGATGGCTCGGCCGTGACCGTGGACGCCACGCTCTGGGTTCGCACCGGCCCAGACCGCTGGGAGAAGGCCCTTTCCCACCCGGCGACCATCCGCCCAGACCAGCTCAATGCCGACGCCGGCGAGCCCCTGGCCAACGACCCCCAAGTTCAGGCCGTCTTCCGCTCATTTGAAGGAGTGCTTGGCAACGTCTCGCCCGAGATCAAGCGCCGAGGGCTCAACGTCGGCATGGCGACCAGACTGGCCCTTGGGACTGCCAAGTCGGCTCTGGCGAGCGACCTTGACGCCCTCGCCTTGCCGATCGAGGTCCGCCCTTCCAACCCCAACGACTCGCCCAGGCAAGTCGAACAGCCCAAGCAAGCCCCGACGAACGTCCCAGACCCGCTGACCGTGCCCGTCCCGTAACGGCCCTTCGGAAATCAAGGCCGGGCTTCGTCGAGGGCGTGGACCGTTTCGAGCCGCAGGCCGGGGAAGTCGATCACGCTCCGACCTGCCGACCATCGCCAGGCGAGCCCTTCGGGAATCGGAGCAACTGGCTCTCCCTGGCGCAAACCGACAGCGAAGATCAAGGACTTTGGAGGGTTCGACCGCCGGTTCAAGACGTCCAAGGCCGTCTCGGCGGCAAGAACATCAACCCCTGGGCCAAGATAGTAGCGGGCCGTCTCGACCTCGCGGTTCCCCTGGGGATTGTCTGAGATCACCACCACGGGAACCCGTTCCCCCAGAGCTCTTTGCCTGTGGACGTACTCCGCCGCCGACCGCCAATCGGCCTTGAGACCAGGCGCATAAACGGTCGTCGCCAATACACTTCCGGCCAGCCCCGCACCGATCAGAGCGAGCGGCCAACGTAGCGGCCAAGGAAGTTTGACCAGGCCGCGAGCCACCAGGATCAAGTACGCAGGGCCGACAAACAAGGTGTACCGCGCCGGGCCGAAGATCGGTTGCGCCACCCGGGAATAGCCGTAAAGTATGACCGGCGGCAAGGCGAACCAGATCAAGAGCGGGCCTGACGACGCCGGCCGATCAAGCCGGACTCGCCGAGGCCCCCCCACCCTGGTAATAAGCCCCACGACGATCAGGCCAAGGCAGACAGCCAGGGCCCGGAAATCGCCGCCAATAAAACCAATCGGAAGTCCAAAGAGATACTTAATCGGCAGACGTGATAGGACGTATTCGGGTGGATGGTCGAGATAAAAGACGACCCAGGGGGCGGCCAGTACCACAAGGCCCGCTTGAAGCACCAGCCAACGAATCGGGCGAAGGGCGAACGTCGGCCAAGCAGCCAGATAAGCCACTCCTTGCGCAACAATCATGAATCCGCCCAGCGGGTGACTGT
>JBDTIR010000618.1:0-1956 GCA_039936275.1 Isosphaeraceae bacterium
GGCAACGTCCAGACCGACGCCGACCGCCGCACCAGCCTCTCGAAAGTCTTTGCTGCGGGCGACATGGCCCGAGGCCAGAGCCTGATCGTCTGGGCGATCGCCGAAGGTCGGCACGTCGCGCACACGATTGATGAATTCCTCAGCGGCCGTTCCGACCTACCCCGCCCCCTCGGCTTCGGCAACCTCGCCCGCCCGTTCGCCTGATTGTCCTGGAACGCCCGGCCGCACTCCAAGGCCGGGCGATCGGCACGCATAATCAAGATCCTGGAGATTATTTGTTTATGAAAGAACCATTGTCGATGGAGACTCTGGCCAAGCGAATTCTCCACCTGGAACAGGAGAATCGACGACTCAAGCGACTCGGTCGAGCCGGCCTGTTTATCGGCCTCGTCCTGACGGTGGGAGGGGCCTTTGTCAACGATCATACCAAAGTGATCGAGGGCGAACGGCTTGTCCTCCGAGATCAAGACGGCAGAACAAGGGTCGAATTAGCCGTTCGGAAAGACGGCTCAGTGGGATTGGGACTCAACGATCAAGAGGGGCGAAAACGATTCGGCCTCTCTGTCATGCCGGATGGAACCACGGGCTTGGGATTTCAAGACCAAGATGGGGAACAACTTCTAGAGTTGAGTACCAGCCGAGGCACAGGGGCTGGATTGTACATCCGCGACCACAGTGGAGACAACCGAGTGGGGATCGCCGTCACCCCGGATGGTCAGTCAGGATTCATAGTTTCCGGACGGAATGATGACAAACGAATCGGTCTATTCGCGACGGCTGATGGCACGACACGGCTGGATCTCAGGGGGAAGGACCAGAAGGGCCGAGTCTGGATTGGGAATAAAACCGGCGAAACGCCAAACCTTCGTATTTGGGGTGTTGACGGGAAGCCTCTTCTGGACTTCCCTGGTAAACTTCCGATCCCGAGTTCGGGTGGGAAGGCGAAAACAGATCGAACATGAATTAAGCTTATATGACCTGCTGGTATCTGGAATCTGGAATGATCAGGACCTGTTTTTCCGTTTCGCATCCCTGACGTGCTGGCGCAATGACGGGTTGAGGCCGTAGGCCAGGCTGAGCAACTCCATCGGGTGGCGGGTGCGTTTGGAGAGACCTTGCTCCATCTGCATCCGGCAGGCGGAACATTCGGTGGCCCCGAGTTCAAGGTCGGAGTCGCGCAAACGGCTGCGGAGCGGGCGGCCAGCGCGGAGCGAGGTGCGGAAGTTCTGGCGGGCCAGGCCGAACGTGCCGGCCATCCCTGAACAGCCTCGGTCGATGAACTCGACCTCAAGCTCGGGAATCTTGCGGATCAGGTCGAGCCCGGGGGTGCCGACCCCGAGCGCCCGCAGGTGGCAGGGCTGGTGATAGCCGACCTTCGCGTGCAAGGGTTGCGTGAACGGCGGTAGTTGACCGCGCGCGTCGAGTCCGGCGAGGTACTGGCCGACGTCCATCGTGTTGGCGGCCACCAGGGCGGCGTCCAGGTCGTCGGTCAGGCGGACCGACTCGCGGCGGAGCATCAAGGCGGCGGTCGGCTCGGCGGAGACAATCGTGTAGCCGTCGCGCACGGCGTTGGCCAGCACGCGCAGGTTAGTCAAGACCAGGTCGCGCGCATGGTCAAGGTCGCCGGCCACCAGGGCGGGCATCCCGCAACCGCGCTGGCCTTTGGGCACGAAGACGTTGATCCCTGCGTGCTGGAGCACCGCCACCACGGCTTCGGCCTGGCGTTGTTCAAAGTGATTGGCCACGATATCGACGAAGAAAGCGACCCGAGGGCCTGGAGTGCGCGGCCTCGCTTTGGTCAGGCCGAGCCGTTCGGCCCTGCGGAGGAACGTGGTGCGGTGCGCCTTGGGCAGCCGGCGATGTTTGGACAGACCGAACATCCGCTCTAGCAACCAGCGGGCGCCTCGATGGCCCATCAGAGCGTTGAACATCAACGGGGTCCGGCTCGCCAAGGAC
>JBDTIR010000619.1:0-2549 GCA_039936275.1 Isosphaeraceae bacterium
GGGGCCGGCTGCGATTCCCTTTGGAAATGATTGATGAGGAAAAACCAGACCACGACGGCATGCAAACGTGGTTGGTTGAGAGGTGAGGGAATGAAGGCGGAGGAAGAAGGATCGACCCCCGTCCGCCCGATCGATGGGGAGTGGGGATCGATCTCGTCGGCGGTCGGAGTTGATCTTCAAATGGCGCGACAGAACAAGAGGCTAGAATCAGCGTTTATTAAACCGTTCAAGCGAGCTTTTTGAGGATGTCCTTGCCATAGACCAGGCGCATGATCGAGACGACGAAGCGGTTGAGGGCGTCGAGCGGCAAGGGCATGGGGCGGCGGATATCGACGATCAAGACGACGCGCCGGGCTGGGCAGGCGTTGGTGACTTCGTGCTCCCAGCTATCGTCAAAGAGCACGCTCTGGCCCTCTTGCCAGGTGTAGTGCTGGTCCTTGATCCGGATCGAAGGGGGGGACTCCTCCGGCACGATCAGACCAAGGTGATAGCGAATGTAGCCGAGATAAGGGCCTTCGTGGGCCGGGATCGACTTGCCGCCGTCGAGGATCGAGAAGAACGCTTGAAAGAGGCCGGGGACCTGATCGAGCAAGGCCGAGGTGTGCGGGCAGAGGTCGCGGTTGGCTTGTGGCTTCTCGCCCATGGCGTCGAGATAGAAGACCTTCCAGTCCTTGTCCGGATCAACCTTCGCCGAGATGTTGGTCTGCATCCGGTCAAGTTCATGATAGCGAGGAATGCTCTGCCTGCGAGCGAGCAGGGCCTCCAGTTCCTCGCGGATCACCGGATAGTTGCGATCGAGTTCTCGGAGCTGAGGGCAGGTCGCATCGATCTCATGAAAGACCGGCCTGCGCCTGCCACCGGCGCGGAGATTGAAGACCTTGTTGACCGGGACGAGGAGGGCCTCGTAATTGATATGATCGAGAATCATTTTGGGTACGACCTTCATTCCTCTTTGACGAAGCGATCCGCGAATTCCAGACATTCGCGAATCTGAGTAAAACGGGTGGCCGGAACCAGGCGTGGCATCGCCCAAAATCGAGCGGAGAGTTCGATCGGGGCACACGTCCGATGGCGACCGGCCACCCGGTCCATTCGTTCAAATAGCCGCAGAGAAGACCGCATCAACGTCGACGGTGAAGCCGGGGAGAAGTTTCGAGGTCGCCTGATCGCCTCGCGTGAATTCGCCGAGGACGGCGTAGGACGTTCCTTCCAGCGTCAGAACGAGAATTCGACCCTGCTGGCGATCGATGATCCAGTATTCGGGGATGCCGGCCTGAGCATATTCGCGGCGCTTGATGTCGAGGTCGCGGCGGCGGTCGTCGTCGCTAACGATTTCCATGACCAGGTCGGCGCCGTCCCAGTATTGCTCGCCAATCCGCTCGGCGTGCTCGGTTCGCATGAAGATCAGGTCAGGCTCGCGGAACTTGCCGGGCCAGAGCCGGACGCGAAGGGGGGCCACCAAGACGCTCCCGAGCTTCCTGTTCGCTAGGAATGCCTTGAGCAGATCGTAGAGAAAGAGCACGATCACTTGATGCGTGGTCGTTGGCATCGGCAGAACCTCAATGATGCCGTGAGAGAATTCCACCAGGCGATTGCCGGTCAAGGCGAGATATTCTTCCTCGCTCCAGGTCCCTTGGGCGGGAAACAGGTGGGCCACGTCCCAGGCGGGCTCGGGAATGGGCTCGGTGATGATCGGCCGACTCGGCGCATTGCTCATCAACATCCACCTTTCGAGACCGGAGGCGGAAGGCCGGGCGATCCAGAAGCCCCGGCCTCCCTTTTGCGTTCGATGCGTCTCAATGCGGACGGGACAGCCGCCCCTCCATTATCGCGAGCCGTCAGACTCGCTTCAACAGGGAGGCGCCGTAGACGGCGCTGGCGCCGAGTTCCTCTTCGATGCGGAGGAGCTGGTTGTACTTGGCGACGCGGTCGGAGCGAGAAGCGCTGCCGGTCTTGATCTGGCCGCAGTTGGTGGCGACGGCGATATCGGCGATGGTGGCGTCTTCGGTCTCGCCGGAGCGGTGGCTGATCACGGCGGTGTACTTGTTGCGCAAGGCCATGCCGACGGCGTCAAAGGTCTCGGTCAGGGTGCCGATCTGGTTCACCTTGACCAGGATGCTGTTGGTACACCCTTGGGCAATGCCCTTGGCCAGGCGTTCGGTGTTGGTGACAAAGAAGTCGTCGCCGACGATCTGAACACGGTCGCCAAGGGCCTTGGTGATCGCCTGGTAGCCGGCCCAGTCGTCCTGGTCGAGCGGGTCTTCGATCGAGAGGATCATTGGATACTTATCGACCCACGCGGTGAACAGGTCAACCATCTCTTGTGCGGAGAAGAGCTTGTCCGGGTTCGACTTCCAGAACTTGTAGCCCTTCTTGTCGCCTTCGTCGAATAGCTCGGAGCTGGCGCAGTCAAGCGCGAGGGCGGCGAGCGCACCTCGGCCGAGATGGTGAGCTTCTGGACCGACCTGGTGGCCAAGTACCCGATTATCTCTATTGAAGACGGTTTCGATGAAGACGATTGGGAGGGCCACAAGGCGCTTACCGACGCC
>JBDTIR010000620.1:0-8806 GCA_039936275.1 Isosphaeraceae bacterium
CGACGCCAAACTCGAACTGGAACTGGCCGAGATGAACGCCGAGGACCGCTCGGCCTTCATGGCCGACCTGGGCCTGACCGAACTCGGTCGCGACCGGATCATCCGCGCCGCCTATGACGCGGTCGGCATCATCACCTTCTTCACCGCCGGTGAACCTGAGACTCGCGGCTGGAACCTCGAACGCGGCGGCTCGGCCGTCGACGCCGCCGGAAAGATCCACACCGACCTGGCCCGCGGGTTCATCCGCGCTGAAGTCACCGCGTTTGACGACCTGCATCGGCTCGGCTCAGTGCGCGAGGTCAAGGCCAACAACCTCCAGCGGCTGGAAGGCAAAGACTACATCGTGAAGGATGGAGATATCATGTACTTCCGTAGCAGCGTGTAACGGAAGAACAACTGTTTTTAGAAACTAGCTCAATTCGGGAGAGGGTTAGGGTGAGTTAACCTGCCAAACGCAGAACCCTCACCCCGGCCCTCTCCCGAAAAAGAAAGAGGGAGTCAATCCGTTCCAGCCGCCCCGACCCGGGTCGTTGTCCGCTGGATCAATCCATCCGATCAAGGAGTACGCAAGACGCTTCCAGGCGCCAGCGGCTCATCGGGCCTGGCAAGCTGATCACGATTGGCCGCCCAGAGGGTGGTCGCGGCGTCCTTCGAGCCGTAAACCCGAACCGAGACATCGGCCAAGGACTCGCCAGGAGCAACCCTGACGAAGGCGGATCGGGCGGATTGCCCGGCGGTCGTGGTCGCCGCTTCGGTGGTTTGGGACACTTGTCGAGGAGACTCAGGGCCTTTGGGAACCGTCGCTGTTGAGGTCCTTGACGGCTCGGGATCGCCTGGGGGATCGGCCCAAGGAATGCCGGGCGTCGGCGGCGGAGCGTCGGCCGCCTTGAAGGCCGAGGCCTCGGTCTCAGAGGGGGGAGGCTCAGGCCGATAGAGCACCACGGCCGCGACCGCGACGATCAAGACGCTGAGGATGAAGCTGGACGCCACGCGCGCGTTCAACATGAGAAGGCGGGCTCCGATGGGTGTTCGTCTGGTGGTGTTGAAATCAAGACGCCGTATCCTTATTCATCGGCCGCCGCTCGGTTCGACTTGAATAGAGCCTACCGAGACCCGTTTGATCGTGGGGCCGTTCACGGTTCTTCGACCCGGGCCGGCTTCGTTCGGCGCGAACCCTGGCCTGATTCGTGCGTAGAAGCTTTGAGGAACGCGCAGGACGACGGCCGCCCGGTTCGAATCGATTGGCCGGTCTTGTACGCTTCGGAGGTTCGGGCTAAGATCGCCTTTGAAGGATTTTGGCGCGGCCTGACCGACTTTTCGCCCTTATCTCCAACCCAACGGAAGCCATACACATGCCCCGATTCGCGATGCGTCGGCTGACGGGTCTCTTGGCATTGGGCGGAACGGTCGCCGTGTCGGCGGCCCTGATCGCCGCGCAGGCGCCGCAGATCGTGCCCTCGGAAGCGGACAAGATCACGGCCGAGAAGGTGGTCGAGTTGCTCGAACGCGGGCATCTCTCCCATCCCAAGATCAACGACGAAGTGGCCAAGCGCTGGTGCCGGAACTTCATCAAGTCGCTCGACCCCCAGAAGTATTACTTCCTCAAGGAAGACATCGACGCCTTCCTGGCGCTGGACACGACCCTCGACGACAAGATCCACGAGGGTGACATCTCGTTCGCCAAGATGGTCTTCGAGAAGTTCCTCAAACGCTCCGAGGACCGCTTGGCCGAGGCGCAGGAACTCCTCAAGCAAGAGCCCGACTTCACCATTGATGAGTCCCTGGTCGACGACCCGGAACGGATCGACTGGCCCGCGACCGAAGCTGAGGCCAAGGACCGCCTGCGCAGGTGGATCAAGTACGACCTGCTACGGATGCGGCTCAACAAGGAAGATCCCGAAAAGACCGTCAAGCGGCTGGCCATCCGCTACAAGGACCTCAACCGGTTCTACCACCAGTTCGACACGACCGACCTGATGGAACGCTACCTGACCAGCCTGGCGATGGCCATCGACCCCCACTCCAGCTACATGGGGCCGAAGACCTTGGAAGATATGCTCAATCAGCAACTCCATCTCTCCCTGGAGGGAATTGGGGCCTCCTTGATGATGGAAGACGGCTACCCGGTGGTCAAGGAGATCGTGCCCGCCGCCGCCGCCGATAAGGACGGCCGGCTCCAACCCGAAGACAAGATCGTCGGCGTCATGGACGAGGACGGCGAGCGTGAAGACTTCATCGAGAAGAAGCTCAGCGACGTCGTCCGCAAGATCCGAGGCCCCGCCGGCAGCAAGGTCCGCCTGATCATCCAGCCGAGCGACTCCAAGGAAGAGAAAATCTACGAACTCACTCGCGCCCGCGTCGACCTGGCCGAGCAGCGCGCCAAAGGGCAGGTCATCGAGACCAAGGCTGAGGACGGCAAACCTTTGAAAATCGGCGTCATCCACCTGTCTTCCTTCTATGGAGACATCCAGGCGATGATGCGCGGCGATCGCCTCGCCGCCAGCGCCACCCGTGACTGCCGCAAGCTGATCGACGACTTCAAGAAGCAAGGCATCAACGCCGTCGTCGTCGATTTGCGCAGCAACGGCGGCGGCTTGCTCCAGGAAGCCATTACCCTCTCCGGCCTGTTCATCGACACCGGCCCGGTCGTCCAGGTCCGCGAGGCCCAGCGCATCCGCCACCTCGACGACGATGAGGAAGGGACCGCCTGGGACGGCCCCCTGACCGTGCTCATCGACCGCTTCAGCGCTAGTGCTTCGGAAATCTTCGCGGGCGTCATCAAGGACTACGGCCGCGGCCTGATTATCGGCGACCGCAGCACCTACGGCAAAGGAACCGTCCAGAGCATCGTCTCGCTCAACGACCAGCTTGGTCTGCGCGGCGACGAGGCGCCCAACCTCGGCGCCTTGAAACTGACGATCCAGCAGTTCTACCGCCCAGACGGCGAGAGCACCCAGATCAAGGGCGTGCCCCCGGACATCCACATCCCCTCGATCCGCGACGAAGGTGACTTCGGCGAAGGCAAGAGCGACTCGGCCCTTCCCTGGAACCGGGTCAAAGCTGAGCCCCACGACCAGTACAACCGCGTCCCGGACGCCCTGGTCGCTCGGCTCAACGAACGCTCAATCGCCCGCCGCAAGGACGATCCCAAGTTCAAAGAACATAACGACCAGATCCGCAAATATCTCGATCGCAAGGCCCGCCACGAGATCTCGCTCAACGAAAAGAAGTTCCGCTCCGAAGTCCTCAAGGACGAAGGCGACGAGAACGAAGACGACGCGGCCAAGGATAAAGACAAAGACAAGGACAAGGGAAAGCGCAAAGGCCACGCTGAGCGTCCGGCCTGGGAATCCAACTACTACAACGACGAGATCATCGCCATCGTCAACGATTACCTCACACTCGGCTCGAACGTCGTCGCCGCCGCGCCGGTTCACCCCGAACGCTAGCCGACCCGTTCCCAAGCTTTTTTTGATCTGATCCAAACAAACGCGGCGGTTGGGATTCACTCCTGACCGCCGCGTTTTTCCGCGTTTCGAGTTGATAAGGGTAGGTCGTCAACGCGGTCGTGAGCCATCAAGTCATAGTAACCTTTCAAATTGTTGTTCACCACATGTCGGCTTGGAATCGGTGGACGCACCTTCAAGGCCCCATCGTCGAGGCCTGGTCGCGGATTGATCTTGGTTGATCGCTGGGATTCGACTATAAAACCGCCCCGACCTGTTGCCGCCGGCTTCGTTGAAACAGAACGCGGTCGCGCCCCGATTACCGGAATGGAGTCCGGCCTGATGCAACCCTTCATGATTTTGCTCTCTGCATGGTTACTGACCGCCAACGCCGACCAAGGGCCGGCCGAGGCCGAGGGGCCAGCGCCTTCGCTCACTCAGATCACGAACGCCGAGGCGAAACCCAAGGTCGAAGCCGAAGCCGAGGGGGCAGCGCCTTCGGTCATGCTGGTCGCGAATGCCAAGACGAAACCCAAGGCCGCGGCCGAACCGGAGGCGGTCTCGGCCGCCGAGCGGATCGCCCGATTGCAGCGCGGCATTGAGGCCAACAACGCCCAGGTGACCCGGCTTCAAGCCGAGCGCGACGACCCGGAAAGCGAATACGCACGGGCCAAAGCCGCCTTCGATATGATCGATCAGGAACTCGAAACCAAGAAGAAGGCGCGGAAGGAGCTTCTGGACGCCAAGCAAGCCGACCAGGCCGCGACGCTGACGGCCGAGATCGACGGCTCGGAAAAATCCCGGGCGCTGGCCAAGGACCGCTTCGACCTGGCCATCGAGGAGCGAAAAACCTTCGCCGAGCAGATCGCCAACCTGAAACAAACCATCCAGCGCGACACCGAAGTGCTGGCCAAGCTCGACGGCAACGCCGAACCCGAACCCGCCCCAGCCGCCGAACCCGCTCCGACCCCCGTTCCCGCTCCCGCCGTCGAACCGGCCGCGCCCAGTCCCGTCGAACCGGATTCCGCCGCCGTCACGTCCGCAATCCTCGCCACAACCGGAGCCCCCATTGCCCCGGCCTCCCCGACCCCAGCGACGACGCCGACGCCAGAATCACAACCCAATCCAGAACCAGTCAAACCAGACAAGCCAGCCACCAAGGAAATGATCGAGGCGCGCGAGGATGCGCAAACCAAGTCCGAATCCTCGAAGAAAGCCGAGGACGACGCCCAATCGGTCAACGAGCAATTGAAGGCACTCGATAAAGACATTTTATTGGAAAAGAAGTTACTGGAAACGGCGCGCAAGCAACACGACAACGCTACGAAGACCCGTCGGGAGCTGGACGAGGCCGTCCGTGTCGGGGCGGTCAATGGCGCGGCCCGCGAGGAACTGACCGACCTGAGCCTGCGGATTCAGGAAACCAATCGACGGCTCTTGCACGCCAACGAGGAGGTGCGTGAGCGTGTCAACCGGCTGGAAGACCTGCAAACGCGGCGTTCTGAGCTTCAAGGCGAGCAGATCGAGGCGATGAAGGTTGCCGCGCGGGCCGAGGTCCAGGTCAAGCTGGCCGAGACCCAGATCAAACGGCTTGAGAACCCGTTCAGCCCTCGCAACGTGCTTGGCTGGCTGATCGATCACGGTCCAAAGATGCTCGGCATCCTCCTGGCGATGGTCTTCTGCCACTGGATCGCCAAGTTGATCAGTCGTCGGATCGTCCGCTTGATGGCGACCAGCGGCGCCCGAGGCTCCCGGACCGAGCGCGAGGACCGCGCCCGGACCCTCGTCGGCGTGTTCCAGAATGCGTCGACGGTCGCGATCAGCATCGGCAGCGTCTTGATGTTGCTCCAGGAAATCGGCGTTCCGATCGCTCCTTTGCTCGGTGGAGCGGCAGTCTTCGGCCTGGCCATCGCCTTCGGAGCGCAGAACCTGATCCGTGATTATTTCTACGGGTTCGTGATCTTGCTGGAAAACCAGTACAAGATCAACGACGTGGTCCAGATCGGCGAGACCTCCGGCCAGGTCGAACGGATCACCCTGCGGATGACCGTGCTCCGCGACCTCAGTGGTTGCGTCCACTTCTTGCCCAACGGCCAGATCAACAGCGTGACCAACATGACCCACGTCTGGTCCAGGGCCGTGTTTGATATCGGCGTCGGCTACAAGGAAGACGTGGACCGGGTGATCGCCGTGATCCAGGACCTGGGTAAAGAGATGCGCGCCGACCCGACATTCGGCCCGTTGATGCTGGAAGACCTGAGCATGCTCGGCGTCGAGTCCCTGGGTGAGTGGTCCGTGGTCATCAAGTTCTTCATCAAGACCCGCACGCTTCAGCAATGGTTGGTGAAGCGCGAGATGCTCCGCAGGATCAAGAACCGATTCGACGAACTCAACATCGAGATCCCCTTCCCGTGCCGTACGGTCTACCACCGTTACGACGACGGCGTCGCCGCTGTTGAGAACCTTGAAGCCCACACACGGCCCATAAGCGGTCTGCGTCGGCCTTCCGCGTAAGAGACCGGCCCTTGGCCGGCGATCGCGACCCCGTTTGGAATCGGACGCTGGTTCCTCTTGCCGGCCGACGCTCGTCGTGTCAACATTGGTGCGAACGTGTGGTTCTTTTGCCCGCGTCAGAGCGGCGCTGGCGTCGATTCCGGTTTGCTTTGGGAACATTGTAAAAAGGGCCGTCCTGATGAAGACCGCGCGGTGTTCCACCTGGTTGATGGTCTGGCTCGCCGCCGCGTTGATCGCGAAGCCCGCGAGCGCCGACGCTCCTTTGCGCTGGAAGTTCGCTAAGGGGCAAACGCTCTCCTACACCATGTCCGAATCGTCGGTCAAGACCATCGAGATTCTCGGCAAGCAGCCAGACCCCAACGCCCCGAACGACGCAGGCAAGGCTGAGTCTCAGCCCAAGAAATTCCAGACCACGCTGACCCAGACCATTGACATGACCTGGACGGTTCAGGACGTCGAGCCCGACGGCTCGGCGCGGATGAATCAGACCATCAACCGGATTCGGCTCTCGTCCGAGACCCCGTTCGGCGGCAAGCTCTCAATCGACACCAACGACAAAGGGGAGCCCAAGAACCCGGCCGCGATCGGCCTGATGCCGATCCTGCGCGCCACCGTCGGTGCGCCGGTCGCCGTGACCATGTCCAATCGTGGCGAAATCCGAGACGTGACCCTGCCGCCCGACCTGCTCGCCTCGCTCAAGGACACCGGTCCGGCCGGGGCCGCCGCGGGTTCCTTGATCTCCGAAGACGCCCTGCGCAAGGCCATGTCGCGAGGCTCGTTGATCTTGCCCGAAACGGCGGTCGCCAAGGGGGCCTCGTGGACCGTCAACGCCGCCTTGCCCGCCCCGTTCGGAACGATGTCCATGACCAGCACCTACACCGACCAAGGGGCCGCCAACCGCGGCGAAACCGCAGTCGAGCGGATCGGCGTTAAGGTTGAGCACGAGATCAAGCCGAAGGAGGAGGCCCCGGTTCAGGCCAAGATCCTTACCCAGGACGGCCAGGGGACGATCGACTTTGACGCCAAAAGCGGCCGACTTGCCGGCTCGAAAGTCGTCCTCAAGGTGAAACTCGCCCTCAACGCCATGGGCGTCGAAGCCACCGAAGACAACCAGACCACCGTCACCATGGAACCCACCAAGGCGTCGGGCGAAGCCAACCCGGCGAAGTGATCGCAACGGCGATGATCCCGGTCTCGAAGCACGAGATTCAGTTCAATTCAATCGTCGGAGAGGATGGATCCCGATGACGATCTTGAGAACGGCCCTCTTGGCGGTCATTGGCTGCCTGGCCCTGGTCTTGCTCGTGACCGTCAGCCGGCCAGGTCGCCAAAGCCCGACGACCCTGCTGCGCTGGCGGCTTGAGCAGGGGCAGACCCTTCACTATCACCTGACCCAGTCGTCGGCCATGACCGTCCATGCAGGCAATCAGACCTTCCGCAACGCGGTGAACCAGGCGCTCGAAACCACCTGGACGGTTCGCTCAGTGGACTCCAAAGGCGCGGCTGAGATCGCCATGCGGGTGGATCGGCTCAAGGCGTCGATGGATTTCCCGGTCGGCAAGGTCGCGTTTGATTCTGAGGTCAAGACGGAACCCATCGGCAAGCTCGCAGGCGACTTCGAACCGGTGCTGCGCGCTTTGGTCGGCGCTGAGGTGAGGTTCCGGCTCGGCCCCTTGGGCGAGGTCGGCGAGGTCCAACTTCCCGGGGCCGTCAATGACGCCATTCAGGTTCTCGGCGGCGATCTGGCCGCCGGCGGTCTCGTCGCCGGCCCCAACTTGCGGATGCTCCTGGCGCAGTCGATCCCGCCGTTGCCCGAACACGGCCTTGATCGAGGCAAGACCTGGACGACCCGCCGCACGATCCCGGCCGGCAACGTCGGGGCCACGACGCTTGACAGCACCTTCACCTACCGAGGCCCTGAAACCACCCCGCCCGGCGGCCCTGCCGAGACGATCGATCAGTCCGTGCGCGCCGTCTTCACCCCCGACCCCGAATCACACATCGAGGCCAAAATTACCGATCAGGCGATCACCGGCCGGTTCGCCCTGGACAAGACCGCCGGCCGGCTCCGCGCCTCGAACCTCTCTCAGTCAATCACCCTGGTTTCCAAGGTGCGAGACATGAACATCACCCAGGACGTCGCCACCTCCGCCAGCATGACCCTGGCCGACGCCGACGTGAAACCGTCCGCCAGCCCTTGAGCATGCGTTTCGGCTCATTTTGACGAGGAAACGAGGTAGCTGTCGAAGACGCGCACCTTCGACCAGACATCCTTGTTCTTGGCCACGAATTCCTTGTGTCGGGGGTTGACGAGGTAGGCTTCCTTGGCCGCTTTGTCGCGGAAGACGACGTTGATCGCGACGTCGAAATCGCGGACGCTCACCGGCGGTTCATCGACATCCTCGGCGATGGTGCCGACCGAGAACCAGACCGCGCCTTCATGGCCGTTCAGGTATTTCTGGCACGAGGCGACGAGTTGCTCGCGCGCTTCGGTCGAGTGGTCCTTGAGCGTGAAATAAACCACATGGGCCAGTTGCGGCCCGCTTTTGTCAGCCGCTTGGGACAGGTTGCCGGCGATCAAGGCGACGGCGAGGGCGGGCGCGAGGCCGCTGACGAGCAAACGCTTCATCGAATTCAAGTCCTCTATTGGCGGTCAAACCCAGAAGGCGCACGACATCATCGCCGGTCTTGGCCGTGTTGGCAAGTCGTTGGAGACCCCCGTTCTGGTTGCCGAAGGTTCCTCCCCAATGACGCCGCGTTTGACGATCGAGTACAATGAGGATCGTAGGCCCGGGTTCTTGCGATTGGGATCGGGACGAGGGGTTTTGGTGGTTCACAATGTGATC
>JBDTIR010000621.1:0-2073 GCA_039936275.1 Isosphaeraceae bacterium
TCGCGGATCAGGTGCATGGTCTTGGTCTTGGGGTCGTAAAAGGCGGCGATCTCCTCGGCGTAGACCTGAACCATGATCTCCTTGTAGTCGGCCTGGCGAGGAAGGAAGCCGAGCGCCTTCATGCCGACCTCGTCGCCATGGAACTCAGCCGGGGTCTGATCCTCATCCAGCTCCTTGACAAGAAAGTCGCGCAGGTCTTCCCGAGCCGTGACGTCGCGCTTGACTTCGTTCTTGAACGGCAATTTGCGCATGGATGGCAAAAGGTGTTCGAATGCTTTTTTATAACGCAGAACGGCCTCGGTTCCCTGGCTCTTGTCGGCCAGGGCGTCTCCTTCCAGGAGCAGCGCCTTGCCGGTGTCCAGACTAGGCGTCAGGTCGGTGCCCTTGGAGGCGTCGGGTGTAACGGCCAGGGCGAGTAAGCAAACCAGCAAGGGCCGGGGATTCATCGGGTTTTGACCCTTTCGGAGACGTGTTGAGTCGGGACCATCCCGCTCAGCCAGGAAAGAACCTGGAGAGCATGAACGGAAAATCGGATAAGAATCGGTTCAATTACTTATCATGATACCATGAAGGAGCGCTTGATTTCGAGACGGTGGTCGGGCCGGCTCAATGGCCGCTGTCTGACAGGGGCCTTGGGGTTGAGACTTGCCTGGCGACGGGTTGGGACGAGGACGCAGGCAAGGGAACGGCCAGCGAAACCTTCGCCGCTCGGATCAGGGCGTCGTTGATGTTGCGTGGGCCGTTGCGAGAGGCCATCTGGCGGATTTCGTACTGGATCAGGATATCGAGGATGGAGGGTTCAGGCAACCCGGCGAGTCGACCCACGCGGATCCGGCCGAGGCGGTCGCTAACCGCAAGTTCGCTCATGGCCTTCGCGGCGGCGGTGGTAAATTCCGGCTGGGTCGATCGGCCGTACCGATCGCTGAGTTTCTGGATGAAGGGGGCCGATCGGCTGCCGAACTGCTTGAGGAGGGTCCGCAATTCCCCCTGGAATTCGAGGCGGTCGGCCTCGACCTGGGTACGGGCTTGGCGAAGTCGTTCGAAGTCGCGGCGCCGCTCTTCCAGTCTGGCCCGCACGGGGGCTTCTCGCTTCAACTGGTTCAGCTTGTCGATTTCGGCCTGCTTGCGTCTGGACTCGCGCTGAATGTCGTCCCAGGCGGCTCGGGCCGCGGCCGGTCCTGCCGGAGGAAGCGGGTCGGGTTCCAACGCTGGCAAGGGGGCGATTGGCTCTGGTTCCGGTTCCAGGGCCGGTTCGGGCCTGGCCGACAGATCCAATGGCGAGGGCTTGATCTTGGCAACCGGGTGGAACGCCAAGGCCGGCGGCACGGCCGAAGGCGGCGTCGGCGGCGGCAGGTCTGCGGGCGGTTCGGGCGCGGGATCGGACTCAGAGCCCCCAGACTCGGCCCGCACGATGATCGGCTCGGCGGGCGTCACCCGTTTCACCTTGGTGGGCTTGGCCTGGGCGACAGCGGGTGATTCACCAAGTTCAAGCCCGCGCCAGTCGGGCGCCTGGACCCGGTAGGACAGGATCGCGACCGAGGCCGCCAGAATCAAGGCGGGCAGCACAAGCACTCGCAGCAGGCCCGACCCCCGGCGCTGGAGGACGATCACCGGGACGTTGGCCGGCCCGGAATGCTCAGGCGACGGGTTGCCAGGCTCTTCAAGCTGCAAGTCATGGTCGTCGAGCATGTGTGTCTCTCCCGGTCGTTGGGTGTTGAGGCGATCGGGCCGGCCGCCGTTTTCCTTTGGATTATCCGCCGACGACGCCGGTGCCTCGGACGGTCTGGCCAAAGGGGTCGAGCAGACGAGCGACCTCCTCGGCCGTCAGCGAGGCGGCTGTGAACGGGACTCCCAGAATCGCCTGGGCTTCCTCGGGGGTCTTTCCCGCAAGGTCGAGAGCGACCTCGCGGACGTTCCGCCCGGTCTTGAACGCCAGTTTGGCGACACCTGCCGCCGCGTCGTAACCGATCCGGGGGGCCAGGGCCGTACACATCGCCAGGCTGCGCTCGATCGTCGAGGCACAGGCGGCCTCGTCGGCCTCGATCCCCGCCACGCACTTGCTCCCCAGGACCG
>JBDTIR010000622.1:0-2245 GCA_039936275.1 Isosphaeraceae bacterium
CTGACCCAGCGAAACGGAGGGCGGACCCGGTCGCTGACCGAGACATTGCCTTGCCGGTCGGTGAGGGCAAGCCCGGCGTCGTTCGGCAGGAACTGGCCGGAGGTCCACTCGCCAGCGACGGTAATCAGGCTGCGGCCTTCTTTCAGGTCCCAGAGAAACGCCTTGAGGTCTTTGGTGACGCCGAGCAAGTAGCGGCCGTCGGCCGAGACGTCCAGATCGGCGACCTGGCCGCGATGGGGAGGAACCACGGGCCTTGCTTCACCGATCGGCAGGTCCCAGGTCTGGAGCGAGCCGTCTTGACCACCAGCCACGAGCATCCGTCCGCCTGGACCGAACGCCAACGAGACGGCGACCGTGTCGGCTGTACCATTCAAGGGAACACGGGCCGGTTCGCTAGCCGGTTCGAGTCGCCAGGCGAAAACCTGCCCCTCGACGGTGCAAGCGGCAACTTGGCGGCCGTTGTCCGAGACGATGAGTTGCTCGGCCGGGCTTGTGAGCGTGAGGGTGTGTTCTTGACCCTTCGCATCGAAGGGAATCAGGTGAATCAACGGCCCGGAGGAGACAACGAGATGGCTCGGGGTGAAGGCGAGCCGTTCGACGCCCGCTTCGAAGGGGCGAATCAGGCGAGCAGGTTTATTGAATGAGTCGATGAGCATAACTTGGCCGTCAACATCCGCATACGCAATTCGAGGGCCAGACATGATGAGATGATCGGGAAGAATCAGCGCAGACGGTTGCGACGGTTTGCCGAGTTCTTTCCCTTGGGAATCGAAGAGTCTGAGCCAGGGGGTTTCGCGTTCATCAGCCCCGGCGATGGCGATCCGGTCGGCCTCGCAGGCGAACGCGGTCGCGCCTTCGGCGATGGGTAGGGCCTTGAGGGCGTCGCCTTCGGCGGGTTCCCAGAGGACGACCCGGCCGCTTTGGTCAAGCGTGACGAAGTGGAGGCCGTCGCCCAGAAATTCCGCATGGGCGACCCCTGCGTTGTGAGGGGAATTGGTTCCTCTATAGGACGAAGGGCGCTGGGTGGCGAGGTCCCAGAGCCAGACCGCGCCGTTGAGGTCGGCCGAAACGAGCCGAAGGCCGTCCTGGCTGAGGGTCAGGCCGCTGACGCCGATTGTGTGATAAGGCAAGGCGCGGAGCAAGGTCTGGTCGGCCGCTCGCCAGAGTTTGACGGTCGCGTCCATGCCGCCGGTGATGATCTGGCTGCCGTCGGGAGTGATCGCAATCTTGTTGATCTCGCGAGCGTGACCTTGTTGAAGCAGGAGTTCCGGCTCGGGCGCGGCCAGGCGAGCAAGGCTTTTGGACCAGAGCGTCAGGTCTGGCGAGACGCCGCCGACGGCGCGGAACCCTTGAGCGTTGAGCGCAGCGTCTCGGTTCAAGCCGGCCAGGCAGGCAAGCACGCTGGCCGGGTTTTGCTTCGTGCCGAGTTGATCGAGCATGGCGGTCAAGAACGGGCTCGACTGCCGAAGGTTCGCACCCTCGGGCGAAGGGCCGTTACTGGCGGCAAGCCAGGCGGTCACGTTCGGCCAGCGGGTGAGGGCGTTAAGCCAGTGCTCGGCGTCGGGCGCGCCGCCTTTGGGAGCGGTCGCAGCGCGGCCACGCCCTTGGGGCGAGGTATCAAGCCAGAGCAAAATTGGATTTTGACGGCGGGCGGCTCGGGCGTCGATAGCGCGTTCGAGCGACCAAGCGGTCGCGTCAAAGTTGGCTGGGCTGGCATCGACCGGCAAGACGAGCGTCCGGGCGGGCCGATCCTTGGTCGGGCCGAGGTTCACGACCTGCCCGGCAATGTAGATCAAGACGGGATCGTCTGGCTCGGCCCGCTTGTCGAGCCAGGAGGTCAGGGCCCATTCGAGATTGTCGCGGGTCGGCTCAAGTTCATCGATGGTAAGTTCGGCCGGGCCGTGCGTTCGACGCGCTCCGTCCACCATCAAGAGGACCTGGCTTGACGGCCAACCGGCGGTGCTCACCAACCATCGACGCAAGGCACGCGCATCGGCCTTCGCCCCCACGCAGTCGGGGATGGTCGGGGCCTGGTAGTCGTCAATCCCGATGACGATCGCCCAGACGCGGGGGGCGCGAGTCGGGCCTTTGGGCGTATCGGCCCCCGAAGCCAAAGGGGCGACGACTGCCGCCAGGACGCACAGCAAGATCCGACGGAGCGAGCACGTCGCGAACATTGGCAAAAAATCCTCCGCGCCCGGAATCATCTGAATCGAAATGTGAACTTATTTTTTGGCTGGCCAAT
>JBDTIR010000623.1:0-1778 GCA_039936275.1 Isosphaeraceae bacterium
GGGGTTGTCGAGGTGGTCGTCACCCCCCTGCCCTCCACGGTCTTGCCGGGCTCGCTGTATACCGAGGCCAGCGACGACTTCCGGGTCCTCAGCACCCGGTTCCGCACCAGGGCCGTCCGGGAAGACACCCGCGCCGAGGTCCGCGCCAAAGAAGATCAGATTCGCGAACTCAAGGCCGAAGGCCAAAAACTCCAGGCCCGGGCCAGCGTGGCTCAACAGGATCAGCAGTATTTCAGCAAGCTTGAAGGCTTCACCGCCGCGACCGCTCAGAACCTCGTGGACCGCGGCCGATTCGACGGCGAAGGGATCATCACCCTCTCGAAGTTCCTCATGCAATCCCGAGCCGAGCAATCCGCCCGAGAGGTCGCCTTGCAACAGCAGATCGCGGAGAACACCGAGGCCGTCGACTTCGCCGAGACGCAGCTCAAAGAGATCGCCTCGGGATCGGGCAAGACCGCCAATGACGCCCTGATCCTGATTGACAAGGCCAAAGCTGGCGCCGGTACCGTCCGCTTGAATTACCTGGTTTCCTCAGCCACCTGGAACCCCCAGTATCGTCTCCGCGCCGGCGGGGCCGACGACCCGGTCCGGCTCGAATATCTCGCCGCCATTCTCCAGCAGTCCGGCGAGGAATGGACAGGGGCCGACGTCACGCTCTCGACCGCCCAGCCCTCCTTGAACGCAATGCCCCCCGACCTGATCCCCCTGACCATCTCCGTCAATCCCCTCGAAAAAGGAGAAACCGATGACTCCCTTCCCAGTGATTATGGGGCAAGAGCCGGCGGGATGGGTGGCGGCATGGGCGGAATGGGTGGAATGGGCGGCGGGATCGGCCTTTCCCTGGAGCAGCAGGTTCAGGCCCAGGTCGCCTTGGGTTCGAAGTCCGGCGCTTATTTGAACGAGGTCGCCGCCCAGGGGCAGGCTCGTGAATTGCTCGCCAAGGATGAGGGCCCGAAGGCGGATCAAGAGGGGGATGCCGCCCATGACCAGGGCGACAGCCCGAGTGTGACCTTTCATCTGCCAGCTCGTTTGACCGTCCCTTCGCGACGCGACCCGCTCTTGATCGAGGTCGCCCGCGCCGAGATGAAACCGGACTTTTTCGATACGGCCGTTCCCGTCCTCAGCCCGAGGGTCTATCGCCAGGCCCACCTGACCAACACAGGCGAGTTCGTCCTCTTGCCGGGCGAGGCCACGATGTACGTCGGCAACGACTTCGTGGGCCGGTTGACGCTTCCGCTGGTCGCGGCTGGAGAGCCGTTCACCGTCGGCTTTGGCGTCGATCCCCAGGTCCAGGTCTATCGACGCATGACGGACAAGTCACGCACGATCCAGGGGGGGAATCAGGTTCGCACCTATGATTTCCGGATCGCCGTCCGCAGTTTCCGCGCCCAGCCGACTCCGGTCCAGGTCTGGGACCGCCTGCCCCGCGCGGATTCAGAAACGGTCGCCGTTAACCTCGTAAAGACCGACCCCGAACTGAGCCCCAACGCCACCTACCAGCGCAACGTCCGCCCCGACAACCTCCTCCGCTGGGACCTGACCATCCAGCCGACCGCCAAGGGCGAGGCACCGAAGATCATCACGTACCAGTTCAAGCTCGAATACGCTCGCGGCATGGGCATCGATCAGATCAGCGCCGGCCTCCAGGACGGGCCGATCGGCGGCGGTGCCGAGAGCGCCGGCTTCGGCGGCTTCCGGAGCCTGCCAGCCGGGAAAAAGGTCCACCACATGGACGAATGATCGGGTTCAGTCCAGTGAACCGGAACCTTGGGATCGTG
>JBDTIR010000624.1:0-4887 GCA_039936275.1 Isosphaeraceae bacterium
GCGCATGGTTCCATCAGCGAGCGGCCTGGTGTGTTGCGGTCATGCGTGGTGAGCCCGCGAGGGCGGCGCTTGTGGCCGCCACAACAATACCCGAGAGACCAACCAGCGCGTAGACGACGCGGCTCAAGGTTGCCGACTGACCCCCGAACAGGGTCGCGACCAGGTCGAACTGGAAGAGGCCGACCAGGCCCCAGTTGACGGCCCCGACGATGACCAGAACCAAGGCGATCCAGTGAAGCGATTTCATGTGCGATTCCTTTGTTCAGAAAGTCGAATTCAATGGTGCTTGCAATCCATGGGCGGATGGTGAACCCTCCGCCCAACACACTCTCGAAAACGCGGTCCCGTCGATTACTTCGCGGGAGGAAGCAGCACGGCGTTGATGACGTGGATCACGCCGTTGCTGGTCTTGATGTCAGGCTGAATGACCTGCGCGTTGTTAATCATGACCTTACCGCCTTCGGCCTTGATCCGGATCGGTTGCCCTTGAGCCGTCCTGGCCGAATCAACCTTCAAGGCGTCGGCCGCCATCACGTTGCCCGGGACGACGTGGTAGAGCAGAACCTCTTTGAGCTTCGCCTTATCCTGAAGCAAGGCGTCAAGCGTCGCCTTGGGAACCTTGGCAAAGGCTTCGTCGGTGGGGGCAAATAGAGTGAACGGACCGTCACTCTTCAGCGTGTCCACCAGGCCCGCCTTGGTCGCGGCCGTCAGCAAGGTGTTGAAGTTGCCCGCCGCCTTGGCCGTCTCAACGATGTCCTTGTCTGCCGCCTGAACACTGATGGCGCTCGTCAGAACCACGACCAGGGCCGACGCCCACGAAAACTTGTTCATACGCATGGATCAATCCTTCCTCAAGTTGAAACTCAACGCAAGCCGAGGGACGACGCGCCCCCAAGCCTCTCTGAACCGAAAACAAAATCATCAACGTGCGTGAACCCGATCCGAACCGGAAATCTTGACCAGTTTGTTGTAAACGCCGAGAAGCAGGAACGGCGCCGCCCACTGGCCAACGAACAGGCTCTGACGCTCCTTGCCCTTGAGCTGCAAGGTCAGCGAGACCCCCATCGACGCGAAGGCCGCCCACAACCAGAGGTCCGACGGCAGCTTGGCCGTCTGGTCTTCGATCGTCCGCGCCACGACCCCTTCCGAATGCTCTCGCGCTTCCACCGTCGCCCGCTTCGCTCCCGTATTTGTCTCGACCACCTTGCGCTCCTTTACCTGGAAAATCTCGGACGTCGCCCGCAAACTTCCAGGTTCGTCGAGAAAAACGTCCAAATCGACTATATTATGATAAGCAGACGATTGAGGAAAGGAAAGGGGTATTTTCAGGATTTCAGAAGTATTTCCTGGTTTATCCCGGATTGAATCGTCCGAATCGGTAGAATTAGTGTATGATAGATTGAGGCCCATCGGTGACGCCTGCCGATCGGGATCATCCCCGAGGAGGCCCGCGACTTCGCGGGTGTTTGGAATGAGCCAGCAAGGACCAGACGCCGAAACTCAGTATGTGAGCACGGCCCAGGTTGCGGAGGCGCTGGGAGTCGGGATCACGTCGGTCAAGCGATGGGTGGATCAGGGGATCTTGCCGGCCCACAAGACGCCTGGGGGCCATCGCAAGATCCTCGTGAGCGATGTGGTACGGGTCGTCCGTGACGGCGATTTTCCGAGATTAGACCTCGCCCGATTGGGTCTCCCTTCGGCGGTTGGGGAATCACCAGACCTCAAGTCGTTGAGCGCGGCGATGCTGGCCGCGTTGAAGCGCGGCGAGGCCGCTCCCTTGAAATCAATGCTTCAGGAGGCGCTTCGGTCTGGCCTGGCCGTCGAGACCCTGGCCGACGCGGTCATCGCGCCGGCGATGAGGCGGCTCGGGCATGAGTGGGCCGAAGGTCAGGTGGATGTCTGGCATGAACACCGAGGCACCCAACTTTGCGCAGCCGCCCTCTATGAGATTCGTGCCACGCTCAAGGGCTCCGCGGACCGCTCCAAACCGCTAGCCATTGGCGGCGGTCCGGAGGGAGATCCTTATTTGCTGGCGAACCTGCTCGTGGAAATGGCTTTGATGTCTCTGGGATGGAGGGTGGTCAACCTGGGACCGAACACGCCTTTACCCTCATTTCGCTTGGCCCTGACCCAGATCCGCCCGCGCCTGCTCTGGCTCTCGGCGAGTCATCTGGTCAACCAGGCGTCGTTCCTGGAGCAATACCTTCTGATGTACCAGGAGGCGTCGCGCATGGGGATCGCCGTCGCCATCGGAGGACAAGCTCTGACCGAGGAACTACGGGCCAGGATGCCTTACACCTTCTTCGGCGACGGCTTGACGCACCTCGTCGCGTTCGCCCGTTCCCTTCACCCGGAACCTCAGCGAAGGGGTCGCGGTCGGCCTCGAGGGACCTGACCAGCGGTCGGTTCGCGGAGGCCCTCTCCCCGTGGGGAGAGGGAGCCATCCAATCTGATCAGCGGGTCCGGGGTTCAGGGCTCGGGCTCAACGTGACCGCGGCTTCGCCCTCTTCGGCGAACTGGATCGGCACCTTCCAGACGTAATTCTTGAACGTGCAATAGGCGTTGTCACCTTCCTTGCACATGAAGGCCGAGATCGACAGCCGAAGCGCGAGTTCGTCCCCTTCGGCCGCGCTTTTGGTCAGGGGTACCGGCACCGAGAACGTGCCCGAGAGCGATTCGATCGAATCACCGGTTGGCGAGACGGCGTCGCCCAGGGCCCCGTCGTGGCCGGGAGCCTCCAGCAAGTAGCGGATCGGCGCGGGAGCCTCGGGGTTGAGCTTGAACCCCTTGGGTAGTTCCAGGGCCACATTGAGCGTGAAGGACTGGCCGGGAGTGACCTTGGTCTCGGGGGCCTCGAAGACCGTTGCGTTGGGGAAGGTCGGCACCCGTTGCGGCGGGGCCGGCGGGCTGACGGTGCTGATGTCCAGGGTTGCGACCTGCTTGGTCTTGAGGTCGATGGTGCGGATCGCGTTGTTGTTGGTATCGGCCACGTACAAGGTTAAACCGATCAGGCTGAGCCCGCCAGGCTGGTCGAACCGAGCGGGACTGTCATTGGCACCGGCTTTGCCGTTGCCGGCGAGCGTGTGGACGGTTCGTTTGAAGGGGTCGGAGACCTTGATCTTGCTATTGTAACTATCGGCGATGTAGAGCTTACCGTCGCCAAAGGCCACGCCGAGGCAGTGTTGGAGCCTGACGGCGTTCCCCTGACCGTCGCGGTCGCCGAAGACGAACAAGCCTTGGCCGACGATCGTGTGGACCTTCTCTGTGGCCAGGGTAATCATCCGCAGGCTGGAGGTTTCCGAGTCGGCGACGAACAGGTGCTTGCCGTCGGTCGCCAGGCCGCTCGGCTGGGCGAAGTCGGCGGTTTCCAGGGTGCCGTCCTTGATGTTCTCGATGCCAGTGCCGGCGAACGGGCCGATGGTCTGATCGTCGAGGTCGAGTGACCAGATCTGATGAGGTCCGGCCATAGCGATGGCCAGGGTGCGCCCTTTGGGCATCGGCAAGACGTCCCAGGGACTATTCAGGCTCATCTCCTTGACCGAGCCGCTCTTGCGCGCATACCCTTGCGAGCCGTTGCCGGCGACGGTCGCGACCGACTTCGAATCCAAGTCGACCGCTCGGATCGCGTGGTTCTCGGTGTCGGCGACGTAAAGTTTCCCCTCGAACAGACACATCCCCTGCGGCCGGTTGAACTTCGCACGATCGAAGCCGCCATCCTTCAGCCCTTCCTCGCCATTGCCGACGGCGTCGAGGAACTTGCCTTGCAAGTCAGTGATGACGATCCGGTTATGGCCGGTGTCGGAGATGAACAGGCGGTTGCCGCCCTCATCGGCCAGGATCTTGCCAGGAAACAAGAGCCCCTTGTCGTGCGGCTTCTCTGACTCGGCGAAGAAGACCAAGGGCTCTTGATTGATGATGCCGCGCTGCTGTTCGACCAAGGCGCCGATGGCCCGGTCAAGGACCGCGTATTGCCCTTCGCCACTGACCGAGCCGACCGGCTTGCCCGCGGCGTCGATCAGGACCAACGTCGGCCAGCTATTGACCCCGAACCGGTTCCATAAAGTCTGATCGGCGTCATTGGCGACCGGGTGCTTGATCCGGTATTCGTTGACCTTCTTGCGGATATTCTCGGTGACTCGCTCAGCGGGAAACTTGGCCGTATGGACCCCGATCACGACCAGTTCGTTCTTGTACTTCGCTTCCAGTTTGGCCAGATCAGGCAAAATATGATGGCAGTTGATGCAGCAATAGGTCCAGAAGTCGAGCAGGACGATTTTCCCTTTGAGGTCGGCCAGCCGCAGGGGTTTGCTGTTGATCCAGCCTTTGGCGCCGTCAAAGGCGTCGCCGAGCGATCTCGCCTGGGCCGCCTCGGCCCTTGGTGCCTGGGCGATCATGAACGGGCGTCCCAACGCGATCGCCAGCGCGCCGACGCCGAGAACCAGGCCGAACCACCAGAGACGCTTCGTCAAGAAGTGAGGCATGAGTGCAGGCCCTTTAGCTCAAGGGATGGATGAGAGTCGTCTCCCTTCGAATCATCGAGTATAACCAGGCCTCACACAAATTGCGCGGGGAAAAGGAGACCGAACGCGCGGGACGGGCATCCGTCCTTGACCACGCCGGCCATTTTCAAATAATCACCCATTGATGTCTCTATACTGTGGTCGGGTGGCCCGGGTCGGTACTCCACCCCCGGAACGCGATGGTGAAGCGGACGACTGGGGATTCGGAGGGCGGGGTACCGACCCTGACCACCCGACCACCCGGCCGACGTGACGTTGGTCAAGGGCGACCTGCGGGGCATCGTGAAGACCCTGAAGCTTGCCGGGCCACGATGCGGAACATCCGCCAGAACCTCTTCTTCGCCCTGGCTTACAACGGCCTCAGGGT
>JBDTIR010000625.1:0-8116 GCA_039936275.1 Isosphaeraceae bacterium
GGTCGAACAGGGCGATCTCTGCCTTGTCGTCGCCGTCGAGGTCAACCACCGAGGCGGCGACGATCTGCGCCGAAGGGCGGCCGGCGTTGTACTGGTCCTTGATCTGCCACTGGCCAGAGTCTTTGTCAAGCACGAGATTGCGGGCGTAACCGTTCTGCGCCACGATCAGGGCAGGGCCGTCGGGCCCCACCAGGCTGAGCCCTGCGGGAGCGACTCCGGCCAACGGGCCCAGGCTGCCGCCCGCCGGGGCGGGGGGCTCGCCGCCTGGTCGGCCAAGCAGGAGCACAGGGGACCCGAACGCGTTGAAGATCAAGACGTCGGCGAGATTGTCGCGGTTGGCGTCGAGCACTCGCAAGGCCGGCGGATTGCCCGAAAGCCCTTTGACCGCCACGGCGTCGTCAGGACCCCAGCGGAACGGGACGAACGTCCCCGACTTCTCCTGTTTCAAGGCGCGCAGGTCGAATGTCTCTGAGCCATCACGCCCCTTGGTCAGATAGAGGACTTCGGGTTGTTTGTCACCGTCCAGGTCAGCCACGTCCAGGGTGACGGGCTCGCCGCTGATCGGTAAGGGGGTGGGGAACGACAAGCGGCCGTCGTTCATGCGGCTGAGGCCAATCTGCTTCTCGGCCTCCGAGAGCACGATCACCTCGCCTTTGCCGTCGCCGTCCAGGTCGGCAACCTGAACCGCCTTGCCGCCCACCAGGCCGGGGAAGGTCTGCGCAACGGCGAGCCCATCCTTCTTCTGAAGGTAAACGAGCACCTCCGCGGCGGCGGGGTCGGTCACAACGACGTCGGTTTTGCCGTCGCCGTCCAGGTCGCCCAGGGCGGTCGAGCGTCCTCGTGTATCCCCTTTCGGCAACGGGAAGACGACCAGGCGTCCGCGACGGTCGGTCTCTTCCTCGGCACCGTCGTCGAGAGTCAAGACCTTGACCCGGCCCGATTGGGACTCGATGGTCAAAATCTCGGCCCCGGGCTTGCCGTCCAGGTCCGCGAAACTGAGCGCCCGCAAGGGCTCGACCTGGAACCGTTGTTCGGGACCCGGGGTTCCCCCTTCGACCGAGAACCGAACGCGGATCGGGTCGTCGTCGCCGCCGTCGAGGATCACCAGGTCGTCGCCGCCGTCGCCGTCGAGGTCCACCGCCCTGAGCATTCGAGGGTTGCTACAGGCATGGGGCAGTCGCTCAGGCTCGCCGAGCTTGCCGTCGGCCGTTTGGAGGATCAAAACCAGATTGCCGGACGTCAACAAGGCCAGGTCGTCTCGGCCGTCGCGGTTCAGGTCGCCAACAGCCAGGGCCGTGCCGCTCTCGACGGCCTCGCCGACGGTCTTGCGGATTGGTGCGCCGAACCGGCCCTCCCCTTGGTTCAGGAGGACGATCAGTTCAGCCGGAGTGCCATAGTAGGCTAAATCTAGCCGGCCGTCGCCGTTGAAGTCGCCGGCTTGAAGGCTGACGACCTCTTTGTTAACTGGCAGGCCCTTGAGCCGCATCCGCCGGTCGCTCGGCACCTGATTGGCTTCGTTGCGGAGCGTATCGTCTGCCGCGGGGCCTTTGCCGCTCAGGAGCAGGTCGATCCGAGACCTTGCGTTGTTGATGACCGCGACGTCGTCAACCTTGTCGCCATCAAGGTCGCGGACCAAAAGCCCACTGATCCGGTTGTCGAGTTTGTAGATTTCCAAAGGCTGGAAGCCGAAGTATTCGGCCAGGCGAGGCTCATCACCCGCTGCCTGGCCGCCCGGGACCGCCAGGCCCAGCACGATGATTGCGATCCAGCCAGACGCCCCACGCATCGTTTTGCTCGCCCTCAACGGTTTGAAGAGTCCGCGTTGATCCCCAATGAACCCCGACCTCAAAAGGCCGGTCCAGCCTACGCGGTCGGTCGCCCTGGAACAAGATGAAGCCACCGCGAAGCGCATCGGCAAGACGGCGACTCGACCTCCTTCCGTCGTAGCGTCCGCACTCTTTTGGAGCGGAGGGTGGTTTGGCGGATCGTTCGTAAAAATCGCATCAAAATATTTTTTGTCGTCCAAAATTCTCGTTTGAAAGGACAAGATCAAGGGGACTTGGTCGAGCCAACGGGTTCAAAATCAGGTGCCCTGGCTGTTCAAAGGGTGGGGTTCGGCATGCGCGCCGGGGGGGTCTTGCTGAAGCGCCGGAGCGTCCAGAGGGATTAGGTCCACGTTGACGGTTGGCTCGGGCTCGGGAGGGGGGATCGGGGTGAGCTTGGGCGTTTCGTCCAAAACCTGTGGCGCGTGAGTGGGAGGATGGAGGTCGTCGCGGGGAAGGGGGACTTCGTCGGTGATCGGCACCGGGGGGCCGATCGGTCCACCGGCGCGCCGGCGGGCCTTCTCATAATGATAGAGTCGGTAAAGCAGCCAGGCCACGAGACTTACGACCACAATCGCGACCGAGTAGCGCTTGAACCCTTCGACCCCCGCCTCGACCCAGTCGGCGAAGTAATAACCAAGGGCGAACAAGAGCAAGGTCGTCAGGCTGGCGGCAAACAGGTCGGTGAGAAAGAGCTTCAAAGGGGGCAGCCGCAGGATGCCCGCCGTCAGGTAGGCCGCTGTGCGGAAGCCGACGACGAACCGGCCGACGATCAGGATCTTGACGCCGTGCCGATGAAAGTACCCTTTGATCTGGGCTTCACGCGCCTTGGTCAAGAAGGCGCGGGTGAGACGGAAGCTGAGGACCTTTTCACCGTAGAAGTATCCGAGAAAGTAGACGACAAAGTCGCCGACCAGGACGCCGATGAAGCAGGAAGCCAGGGCGAACGGCCAGAACATCGCCTTCTTGTGCGAGAGGACGGCGGCCAAGATGATCGGGGCCTCCTCGGGCACGGGCAGCCCCAGTCCGCCGAGCACCAGGATCAGGATGATCCCCAGGTAGCCGAGTCGTCCAATCAGATCTGACGTCAACCCAAGGTTCCCCGCCAACGTCCCCCGCGCCCGCCGCCGTCGCGGGACCGATCCCACAGCAACTTCTTGATTGGTAACATAAACGGCCCGTCTTCGCCTAGCCGGGCCGGAATGATTGCCACGTCTGGAACCCTGGACGTCGAGCAATCTTGGAGAACCGCCCTCTCTCATCGAGCCATCGTCTTTTCCGAAATAAGCCGATCCAAACGATCGTCGGATCCAGGTCAAGGCCAAATTAAGTAAGATATGACGATTCCAGTCAACATGGTTGGAATTCCGGGTCTCGGCTCGTTATGGTGGTTGCTCACAGCGACGATGCCGACGCGACCAAATCGATACGTGACCCTGAATGGACTGGAACTATGAAACCAAGCAAGAACCAGGCCGCCCACTGGACCAGGCTGGCGATGGTGGCAGCGGGATTGATCGGCCTGGCCGCGCCCGAGGCGAGGGCCGACTACGTCTTGACGGACCTGGGCTCCCTGGGGGGGGACCAGAGCGAGGCGGCCGGAATCGACGCCAACGGACGCGTGGTCGGCAACTCCCTCCTCGCCAAGGGCGGTCCTCATCACGCCTTCCTGTACCAGCAAGGGGGGATGACCGACTTGACGTCGCCGCTCGATCGAGATTCGAACGCCAGAGCGATCAGCTCCAACGGGATCCAGATCGTTGGCGACAAGGTCCCAAGCGGGTTCCCGGGCGCCCTGAAAGCGACCTCGTTCGCGGGCTCGTTTATCACACCGGCGCCAGCCGCGGCCTTTAGTCAGGCCAACGGGGTCAACGATCTTGGCCAGGTGGTCGGCCAGTTCTTCAGTCTGAACACGGGATCAACGCAGGCGTTCCTGTCCTCGGGCGGTGTAGGAACCGTACTCGGTGATCTGCCGGGCTCGGCGCTTACGACAGCCAACGGCATCAACAGCACCGGACAGATCGTGGGAGAGTCCGCCGGGCACGCCGTGCTCTGGTCAGGGCCCGGGAACCAGATCACCGACCTCGGACTCGGGGTCGCCTACGCGATTAACAAGTCCGGGCAGATCGTGGGGGAGACCTCCGCGGGGCAGGCCGTGCTCTGGAATGGGAGCGTCCCGACCGTGCTGGGCGACGGGGTCGCCCTTGCCATCAACAATCGGGGCCAGGCGGTCGGCTCAGCGAACGGATCAGCGGTTCTGTACAGTGGCGGACAGACGATCGACCTGAACACGTTGATTGATCCAACTCTGGGCTGGAATCTCTTGGAAGCGGTTGGGATCAACGACGCCGGTCAGATCGCCGCCAACGGTATCGGTCCAGGCGGAGCGGCGCACGCGGTTTTGCTCACCGTCGTTCCCGAACCGACAAGCCTGGTCCTCCTGGCGGTCGGCGCGGCGGGCTGCCTGGTGATTGGTCGGCGACGCCTGATCCGGCCTACAGGCCGGTAGGGAAACCTCGGGCGGTGACGCTTGACGATCGAGAAACGCGGAAATTGCCAGACGGCCCGGGAATTTCTGCACCCAAACCGGAGGCCCCATGATAGAATCGCCCTCAACGCGATCGGCCCTTTGAGATCGGTTTGAGGCTGGACCATGCGAATCGCCATCGGCGGCTTGATGCACGAGTCAAACACCTTCGCCGGCGCGCGAACCGACTACGCGGCCTTCGAAGCCGGGGGCTTGGAGGAAGGCTCGGGCATTCAGACCCGCTGGGGCGAAGCACATCATGAGGTGGGCGGCTTCCTGGAAGGGGCGGGACGGTTCGGCTTCGAACCAATACCGACGCTCATGGCCTGGGCCACCCCGGCCGGGCCGGTCTCCGCCGACGCCTACGCCGAATTGACCGATCGGCTGCTCAAAAGCCTCCGCGCCGCCGGGCCGGTGGACGCCGTGCTCTTGGCCTTGCACGGGGCGATGGTCGCCGACGGTCAAACCGACGCCGACGGGACCATCTTGACCAGAGTGCGCGCCTTGATCGGTCCGGATCGGCCCTTGGTCGCCACACTCGATTATCATGCCAACGTCTCGCCGCTCATGGTCGAGGCGTCGGACGCCCTGGTGGCCTATCAAACCTATCCGCACGTCGATCAAAAAGCGCGGGGGCTTCTCGCCTCGAAGATCGCCGCAATGGCGGCGGCGGGCAAGGTGAGGCCGGTCCAGGCGTTGAGCAAGCCCCCGTTGTTGATCCACCTGCTGGCCCAGGACAGCGGCCGAGAGCCGATGCGCGGACTCCTGGCCGAGGCCGAAGGGCTGGAACGGGCCTCGATGATCCTCTCGGCAAACGTCCTGGCGGGGTTCCCTTACGCCGACGTCGCCGCGAACGGGCCGAGTTGCGTCGTCGTCGCCGACGGTGATCTCGACCTGGCCAGGCGCACCGCCGATCAACTGGGTCAGCGGCTCTGGTCGCTCCGGCACGCCTTGACCGCCGCGCCCGCCACCCCCGAGGACGCCGTGACCCGGGCCCTGGCGACCGAGACGACCCCCGTCATTCTGGTAGACCTGGGCGACAATATCGGCGGCGGCTCGGCGGCCGACAGCACCGTCTTGATTCACGAACTCCTCCGCCAGAAGGCAACCGGCGCGGTCGTCGTGCTCTCTGACGCCGAGGCCGTCGCCGCGTGCAACTCGGCCGGCCCGGGTAACGAGGTCCGGGTCAACGCGGGCGGCAAGGTTGATCGCCACGCCCCCCCTCTGTCGATTCTCGGCAAGGTAATCGTGCTGCACGACGGCCGATACGTCGAGGAACAACCAAGGCACGGCGGCTTGCGACACAACGACCAAGGGGCCACCGCCGTTGTTGAACTGCCAGGCGGGAACCTCATCGTCCTGACCACGCTCCGCCACCCGCCGTTCAGCCTGGGACAGTTGACCAGCCTGGGGATCAAGCCGGAACAGGCGAAGGTCATCGTGGTCAAGGCCGCCGTGGCTTATAAGGCCGCCTATGAGCCGATCGCAGGCGCGATCATTGAGGTGGACACCCCCGGCCTGACCGCCGCGAATCCCTCAAGGTTCACCTACCAACATCTCCGTCGGCCCATCTTGCCGATCGACCCCGCCCCCTTGGTGGAGGCCCACTGGCCATGAATAACCCGTCGGAAACAATCCAGGCCGCCGCCGTGCAGATGGATCCGAAGCTCGGCGAGGTAGCCCACAACCGCCACCAGATCCTCGGCAGGTTGCGCGAGGCGACCGCAAACGGGGCGACTCTGGTCGTCTTCCCCGAATGCGCTCTTACCGGCTATGGATTTGACAGTCGTGAGGAAGCGTTGGAGTTCGCCGAACCGATCCCGGGGCCAAGCCTGCGCACGATTGCCGTGGCCTGCGCCGAGCGCAAGGCGTATGCCGTGGTCGGCTTGCTCGAACGTGACGGCGATCGCTTATTCAACGCCTGCGCCTTGATCGGGCCGAACGGGATCGTCGGCTCCTACCGCAAGGTGCATTTGCCGTTCCTGGGCGTCGATCGGTTCAGCGACCCTGGCGATCGTCCGTTTGAGGTGCTCGACGCGGGCGGCTTGAAGGTCGGCCTTCATATTTGTTATGACGGCTCGTTCCCCGAGACCGGCCGGATTTTGAGCCTCCTGGGCGCGGACGTGCTGATCCTGCCGACCAACTGGCCGACCCATTCGGAGTGCTCGGCGGAACACCAGATGAGTTGCCGGGCAATGGAGAACACCGTGTACGCCATCGCCGTCAACCGAGTGGGTGAGGAACGCGGGTTCCGCTTCATCGGTCGCAGCTCGATCATTGACCCCACTGGAGCGCGACTCGCCTTCGGCAGCGTTGACCGTGAAGAGGTCTTGTACGCCGAGATCAAGCCTGCCCTCGCCCGACAAAAGCGTCTGGTCCGCGTCGCCGAGAAGCACGAGGTCAACCGGATCAAGGACCGCCGACCAGGGTTTTACGGCCCCTTGGTTGAGCCGAACGGTCGAGCTTGATTGAAAATCGAAGTTCATGAACGTCCTTTCCCCAAAGGGACGGTCATGAACTCGGTTTTCGTTTGGATTCGAATCCAACAATGAATCAGGCTGGAAGCTGAATCCCGATCCGAGAGAGCAGGCCGCGAATCTGGTTTTTCGCTTCCTGCGCGGCGTTGAGATCGGCATCGAGTTCGGCGATCTTGGCCTGAGCGTTGGCAAGTTCAAGCTTAACGGCAGCCTCGGATTCCGAGAGGGCCTGAGCTTCGGAGACCAAGCGATCACGTTCGAGCCGAGCCGCTTCAGCCGCGTCGTCGGCGAGTTGACGATCCTTGGACGCATCGGCGTGAAGGGACTCGATTTCACGGTCTAGCTCAACCTGTCGAGCGTAGAGTTGCGCGATCTCAGCGGTTTGCTGGCGTTCGGTCTCGACCGCACGGTCGTGCTCGCTCTTGGCCTCTGCCATCGCTGATTCCAGGGCGGCGCGACTGTCGGCAAGGTCTCGGTCACGGTCGGTCAGGCGGCCTTCGTGTCCTTGGATCGTTAGTTCAAGGCCTCGGATGGTCTCGGCGGCCTGCGTTCGTTCGGCCTCGGCGTCGGCTCGTGTCGATTCGAGGTTATTCTGATGATCCTGCAATTGCGTATGAAGATTGGTGATCTGATCATCACGTTCGGCGATTGTCCGCGAGGCGTGGTCACGTTCGGCCCGGGCTTCAGAACGAGCGGTTTCGAGGTCCAGTCCGACGGCGTCCAGGCGGCCTTGAAGTGATTGGACCTCGGTCTCGTGCTCGAGCCGCAGGGCCTCAATCCGGTCCTGCTGTTGGTGGACTTGGATGGACAGGTCGTCGGCCCGTTTTGATTCCAGGTCCGCCTTCTGACGAGTTTGGTCGAGGTCCGCCTGAAGCTGGCTGGCCGAAGTCCGATGGGTTTCCAGCTCAGCTTGATGGCGTTGATCGGCCTGGCGACTGGCGGTTTCCAGTTCCTGAGCACGGGCTTCTTGTTGACGAGCCTCATTGGTGATCGTCTCGACCTGTGCGTTGAGTTCGTCGCGTTCGAGATCGATTTGGCTCCGGGCCTGGTCGAGTTGCTCTTGCCAGCGTAGGGCTTCGGCTTCGGCCTTGGTTCGCTGCCGGTTCAGGCTCTCTTCGGCGTCTTTGGTGAGCGACAGGCGCTCGTCGTTCCACTGAGATTGCCGTGTTTCGAGTTCGGTTTCTCGGGCGATTCTGGCGGCTTCAAGTTGCCGGTTCAGATCATCTCGTTCGGCCTGGAAGGATGCAGCGGTCTGGGCGTGGTCGTGGCCTTGAGCCCGAACCGTCTCC
>JBDTIR010000626.1:0-7278 GCA_039936275.1 Isosphaeraceae bacterium
AGGGCGAGCTTGCGGCCTTGCTGGGCGATCGGCCGCCAACGCTCACCGAGCTCGACGACGCGCGTCGGGCATTGATCGAAGGCCAGGCGCGCCAGTTCGAGACGCCGTCGAACCTGGTTTCGCGATACGCCGGGTTGTTCATCCACGGCTTACCCCTGGACGATCATGCTCGGCTGGCCGAGCGGCTCGCCGGAGTGTCGGTCGAGTCCCTGGCCGGCACAGCGCAGAGACATCTTCACCCCGACCGGATGATCGTCGTGGTGGTTGCCGACGCCGAGACCGTCGGCCAGAAGCTCGACGCACTGGGTTGGGCCGAAGTCGTCCGGGTGCCTTGAGCGCCGCCAAGGCGATGGACGATCGCCAGTCGGTTTGCGGGTTCGATCCGTCCCTCTTGTGGTCCGAGCGGTTGGGCCCTTATAGTGAAAAATCAACGAAAGCGAAAGAACGGAGCCGCGTCCGATGCCCCACCGGCTGGTTAGTGTCGCGATCCTCGTCATCTGGGCGATCGCCGCCGGGTCGCTCTTCACGCGCGATGTGCTGCCGAACCTGCTCGTCGGCACGCCGCCTGATCTGCGTACCATCGCCCTGGCCGACGACACCCGGCCCACCCGCTGGACCTTGATGGTCGCCTCCAACGACCCCAAGGCCGATCCCAGAGCGGTGGGCAAGACCGTCACCCGCACCGAGCACCAGCGCGACGGCTGGTTCCACTTTTCCAGCGAAGCCTGGATTGACTCCGGAGAGCTGCTCCGAGGGACACCGCTCGAGTCGGCCCAAGGGGAGCAGATCGAGGTCTCTGGAGACTATGACATTGATCCCTCGGGCAACCTCGACCACTTCCGCTGCTGGGTGCGGTTTCAAGGGTCGCGCCGGGACTTGCTAAGCCTCTCGGGTAAACTGACGAAGACCGGCCTGGCGGTCCAGTCGCGCGGCCCTTTGCCCTGGCTGAATTGGACCAAGGAATACCCTTACAAATCGAGAGACATGGTCCAGGGTACGCTCAGTCCGATGGGCCGGATGCCGAACCTCCACGTTGGCCAGCGCTGGGAAAGCCGGGTCGTGAGCCCCTTGACCGGCCAGGTTCAGACCGGCCGCGTCGAGGTGGTAGGCAAGGCGTCAATTTTGTGGGACAACAACCCGGTAACGACCCTTGAAGTCGTCACCAGGGTTGGCCCGATGTCGGCAAAGACCTGGGTCAGGCCCCGCGACGGCCTGGTTCTTCGTCAGGAAATCCCCCTCCCTATGATCATGCTTCGTCTGGATCGCGTGCCCGACGACGTCGCCCCCACCGCCCTGAACGGGAGGGCGAGCCGATGATCGAGCTCCAGGGCGTCACCCGGACCTTCGGTGCCAAGCGGGCCGTGGACCAGCTTGACCTGCACGTCGGCGAGGGCGAGCTGTTCGCCTTCCTCGGACCCAACGGCGCGGGCAAGACGACCACGATCAAGATGGTCTGCGGCCTGCTCAACCCGACCCAAGGGCGGGTCCTCGTCGGCGGCTACCCGGCTGACAGCCAGGAAGCTCGCCAACTCGTCGCCTACGTGCCTGATCAGCCTTACCTCTATGAGAAGCTCACTGGTCGCGAGTTTCTCAAGTTCGTCGCCGAGATGTACGGCCTGGAACGCCGCCACGCCATGCAACGTATCGATCAACTCGTTGATACATTCGAGATGAGTGAATATGTCGACGAGCTCAGCGAGAACTACTCGCACGGCATGAAGCAGCGCGTCGTCTTCGCGTCGGCCCTGGTTCACGACCCCAAGGTCTTGATCATTGACGAACCCCTGGTTGGGCTCGACCCTCGCAGCGGCCGGATTGTCAAGGACTTGCTCGTTTCCCAGGCGCGCGCGGGCATTGCTGTCTTGATGTCCACCCATCTTTTAGGGATCGCCGAGGAACTGGCTGACACGATCGGGATCATCGACCACGGCCGGATGCTCGCCAGGGGAACCCTTGCTGAGATCCGCGCCCAGGTTGAGATTCACGGCCCTTTGGAAGACCTCTTCCTCAAACTCACTGGAGGCGACCGCCCCCGGGCTTTGCATTCGCTTTTGACCGAACCCGTGGGCAAAACGGTCTCAATCGAACCGGATCAGACTGATTAACGCGGAGCCAACAGGCCGAATCGGTCCTTCGTGGTGAACCACTTCATTTTCCTCCGTTCACGAACTGCCCATGTCCACGAACCTCCAACCGCGATTGGCCAGTCCCACGCAAGCGACCCGGGCGTTTCATCGGCTGCGCTGGCGACTGACGCGCAATCAAGTGCGTTTTTTGCTGGCGGGCTCACGCCTTCGCCTGATCATGATCATGATCTGTAGCGCGATCTTCTGGGCGGGGCTGTTCGGGCTCTTCTTCGAAGGGTTCCAGTTTCTCGGTTCGTTTGTGAAATTATCGAACGAGATTATTGAATATCTTTTTGGGATGTTTTTTCTATCACTGCTGATCATGCTTGTCTTCTCGACGGGGATCATCCTGTACACGGGTCTGTTCTCCTCACGAGAGGCGGAGTTCTTGCTCACGGTCCCGACCTCGACGGATCGGATCTTCGCGTTCAAGTTTATTGAGGCGATGGCCTTCTCGTCGTGGGGGTTTCTACTCTTGGGCAGTCCGATGATGGTTGCCTACGGGATCACGGTCAACGCCCCTTGGCCGTTCTATTTCGCGTTTCTGGCGTTTTTGTTCGCATTCGTTTTGATACCTGGCGGTCTTGGGGCCGTTGGGGCGATCCTGGTGGCGAATTATCTGCCCAGGAGGCGGAAAACGGTCGTGGCTCTGGGCGTCGGCCTGTGCATCTTGGTGGGCCTGGTTCTGGGGTACCGGCTCTCGCGGACCCCCGGAGACGCGATGACGCAGGAGTGGTTTGACACCTTGTTGAGACGCCTGGAGTTCAGCCAGCACCCACTCTTGCCCAGCCGTTGGATGTCCACCGGTCTCATCAGAGCGGCGCAGGGGAACTGGCCCGACGGGCTGTTTTATCTGGGAATCACCGCTGCGCATGCCGCGATGGCCTACCTGGTGGCGGCGGTCGTGGCACGCGACCTCTACCGACAAGGGTACAGCAGGGTGCAGGGGGGGCGGTCTTCGCGACGCCGGTACGGCTGGTACGCGCTCGACGGCCTCTTTCACCACCTTTTCTTCTTCGTCGCAAGGCCGATCCGGCTCTTGATCCTCAAGGACTTGCGCACCTTCCGCCGCGATCCGGCGCAGTGGTCTCAGTTCCTGATCTTCTTCGGCCTCCTGGCTTTTTACTTCGTGAACATCCGCCGGTTCGGTTACGACGTCAACAGCGCCTACTGGCGGAACTTGCTCAGTTTCCTCAACCTGGCCGTCACCGCCTTGATCCTCTCGACGTTCACCAGCCGGTTCATCTTCCCGCTGCTCTCACTGGAAGGCCGCAATTTCTGGGTCCTTGGTCTGCTGCCGGTGCGTCGCGCTCAAATCCTCTGGGGCAAGTTCGCGTTCGCCGCGGGGATCTCGTTGGTAGCGACCGAGGTCCTGGTGATCCTGAGCGACCTGATGCTCGGCCTTGAACCGGCGATGGTCGCGCTGCACATCGGTATGGTGGCGATCCTTTGTCTAGGTCTTTCAGGGATCAGCGTCGGCCTGGGAGCGCGCTTGCCCAACCTCAAGGAAGACGACCCCTCGAAGATCGCCGCAGGCTTCGGCGGCACGCTTAACCTGCTGGTGAGCCTGGTCTTCATCTTCTTGATCGTGGCCGCCCTGGCCTTGCCGTGCCACCTCTATTTCGCCGGTCAAGATCCCACCATGTCGGGCGTCGCGGCTGTCACCAATGAGCGGTTTACCCGCTGGCTGGTCCTGGCCGCGATCGCCAGTCTCGTCATCGGAGCATTGGGGACCATCATCCCGCTCAAAATTGGCATCAAAGCGTTCCAGAAGATGGAATTCTAGTTTCTTCAGTGAGGGGTTGTCCCACGTCGGGAACCCCTTTACACTTGGTCGTTCACGACGATTTTGAGTCCAGCCCGCTCGCTTTAGCCGACGAGACGACGACGATGGCCGAGGCCTTTCCCAACGTGCCGAAGATCCAGTACGGCGGCTCGAAGTCGAAAAATCCGCTCGAGTTCAAGCATTACAACCCGGATGAAGTCGTCGGCGGCAAGTCGATGCGCGATCATCTGAAGTTCTCAGTCGTCTACTGGCACACGATGGCCAACCCCCTGGCTGATCCGTTCGGCGTCGGCACGGCGCAACGCCCTTGGGACGAAGCAGCGAACCCCCTGGACCGGGCCAAACGCCGGGTCACCGTCTTCTTCGAGATCCTGGAAAAGCTAGGCGCTCCATTTTATGCCTTCCACGACCGCGACGTCGCTCCGGAAGGATCGACTCTTCAGCAGAGCCACGCCAACCTCGATGAAGTCGTCAAGGTCCTCGACGAACAACAAGCACGAACCGGCGTCAAGCTGCTCTGGGGCACGGCCAACCTGTTCAGCAACCCCCGCTACATGCACGGCGCGGCCACCAGCCCCAACCTCGACGTCTTTGCCTTCGCCGGCGCTCAGGTCAAAAAAGCCCTGGAAGTGACGCACCAACTCGGCGGCGGAGGTTACACTTTCTGGGGAGGCCGCGAAGGGTACTCCACCCTCCTCAACACCAATATGAAACGCGAGCTGGACCACCTCGCTCGGTTCCTGCACATGGCTGTTGATTACAAGACGAAGATCGGCTTTTCTGGCCCTTTCTACATCGAACCCAAACCGATGGAGCCGACCAAGCACCAGTACGATTCCGACGTGGAATCATGCCTGAACTTCTTGCGCACTTATGACTTGCTGCCTCACTTCAAGCTCAATATCGAGACCAACCACGCCACCCTAGCCGGTCACGAGATGCAGCACGAGCTGCAAATGGCCATCGACGCCGGGGCCCTCGGCTCGATTGACGCCAACACCGGCGACCCCCTTGTGGGCTGGGACACCGATCAGTTCCCGACGGACCTCTACTTGACCACGAAATGCATGCTCTGCATCCTCCAGATGGGCGGGTTTACCACCGGCGGCGTCAACTTTGACGCCAAGGTCCGCCGCGAGAGCTTCGAGCCGATCGACCTGTTTCACGCCCACATCGGCGGCATGGACACCTTCGCCCGCGGCCTCAAAGTCGCCCACGCCATCCGTGAGGACGGCCGCCTGGCCCGGTTCGTGACCGAACGCTACCAAAGCTGGAACTGTGACCTTGGTCGCGCTATCGAATCTGGTCAGGCTCGGTTCCCGGATCTTGAAACGTACACAATGCCCAAGGGGGATGTCGTCACCAACGTCAGCGGCCGGCAAGAGTTCCTGGAAAACCTGATCAACGAGTTCATCTGACCCGACAAGCCGCGATCGATCTGCTTTGAAGGCAAATGACCTGGAAAACCACGACGTGCCCATTGATCGGGCAATCCCGGCCGACGCCGCCCGGATTGGTTTCGGGTCGATCGTCGTGCTTCGAGAATGACCGGACCACGACGGCTTTCCTGTACAAAACAACCCTATGCCTAGTCAATCCCGGTTGACGACGATGGCGGGGTCACGTATGATATTTTGTGGATCATCACCTTCAATTCGACGCGCACAACCCAACGTCCGTATCCCCTGAAACCAAGGGAGTCGGTTGCTGATGGGTAAAATCAAGAAGCGATGGATCGTGCTGGGAGTCGGCCTGACCGCCTTGATCGCCACGCCGCTGGTCGTCTTTATGTCATTGTCGTGCCCACCTGCCTTTTATCAATGCACGATCGAGATACCCAAGGCCAAGCGTCAGTCCGAGGCCAAGAAGTTCGTGGCCCAGGGGCTCCAGCTTCGCAATGACATTGTCAACGAGCCGAAGTGGGAAGCGGCTTTCAGCGATGAGCAAGTCAATGCCTGGCTTGCCGAGGACCTGATGACCTACTTCGCCGATCAGGTGCCGCAAGGGGTGCGGGAACCTCGGGTTGCCTTCGAGAACGATCAGGTCAGTCTGGGTTTTGAGCTCGACGAAGGACCGATCCATTCCGTCGTCTGGATTGTCGCTCGGGTGAGCGTGCCGGAAGGGAACACGCTCGCTATCACCCTGGAAAAGATCCGGGCCGGGATGGTTCCTTTCTCCGCTGAGCGGTTCCTGGGCCGGATCACCGAGCAGGCTCGTCGGCAAGGGCTCGACCTGGATTGGGAACGTGACGGCGATCGGCCGATGGCGATCATTCATTACGCCCCCACTACTCAGCGACGCGACGTGGTGCTTGAACGGATCCAGGTTCGTGACGGCGAGATCCGGCTCGCTGGCCGGTCGGATCGGGCGCGTGGCAAGGTTGCGCAGCCGGCCTTGCCGACTCGACGGATTCTTCAGTCCAAATTCCCCAGACGAAGCGACCACGCGAAACCACGATCGATCTCGCCCGTCTCGCTCCGCCAGAGTTCGGCCTCGCCGACGAGTTGAGTCCCGTTCAGAATGACCCGGACCTGATTCGGGGTCCAGACGACGGCCTGGTAGGTTCCTTGATCCCAACGTCGAACCGTACCTCGATTGGCCGAGACCGTTCCTTCATAATCGAGATAGATCAGGCGATGATCGGCCAAAGAACGCGCCGGCAACACAATTCCTGAACAGATTGGTGCATCGACGGCCCAGGTTTGCAAGGTGCCGTCGCGCTCGAGCATGAAGTCCCAGTGTACTGCTTGCCATAGGTGTTCGAGAACGACAAATCTCGGCATGCTGTTTGCGTCCTATCGTCCAGTTCCGACCGGGCTGGACGTTCCCGCCCGGATCATCCTACAATCACGGTCTTACGCCCAGGCCGCTTCGCGGCCGTTCCTTCTTCTCACGTTGAAAGCGAGCGTTGACCAATGAACACGTCCCGGATGATCGACAAGTTGAACGAGATCCTCAAGTGGGAATACGCCGGCCTGATCCAGTACACCCAGTTTAGCTTCGTCGTTCAGGGGCCTCTGCGCGAGGTCTATTACGAGTTCTTCCGCGACAACGGCAAGGAAGCACTCGGCCACGCCCATCGGGTCGGAGACAAGATCGTTGCCCTGGGCGGCGTGACCGCCGTCGATCGGGCTGAGGTCAAGCAGTCGCTCGACCTCAACGAGATGCTCGAGTACTCCCTGGAAGTCGAGCGCAAGCACGTCCAACTTTACACCGAGGCTCTTGACCTGCTCGAGCCGCACGACGTCGGCCTGCGCAATATGCTCGAAGAGATCTGCATGGAAGAGCAGGACGGGGCGGACCACCTGGAGAAGATCCTCCAGAAGCGCGATCTGAGCGCCGGCGGCCAGGCCAGGCCGCAATCTC
>JBDTIR010000627.1:0-5956 GCA_039936275.1 Isosphaeraceae bacterium
GTTGTCCACGGACATTTTCCTTGACGGACTGAGATTCAGCGGCGAGAATGCGGCTGTGTTGGTGGTTTTGCGGACATAGGCGTGAAATAACACGGATAGTTTGTCCGTCCAATTCATGTTAGGCGGCTCATGCCAGACCCGGAGATCGGTCGCCACTACCGGCTCGTGCGTCGCGAGGGCGACAGCCTTTTGTTCGCGAAGTTCGTCCGCTTCGAGGACGGCAGTGGCATGGTTGAGGCCGATGGCCGTCACGACACCTTCGAGCTGGATCAGGTAAAGTGGCGTCGTCACTGGCAAAGCCTCGGCGAGCGGGACTACATCGAGGTGTCCGAGGCGTTGGGCTGCGGGCTGGTTACGCCGGCCGAGGTCGCCGCCTAACCAAGATGAATTGGAGTCCGCGAAGCCGGACTTCCAATCCAGGTTCAAGAAGCCCGGACAACGGGTGGTCAGGGTCCGGGTGCCACAGGTTGTCCTCAACAAGTGCTGTAACCGCCTGCGACCACACGGGTTCGGAGTACCGAACCCGTGGCGCCCTGCAACGGGCGGCGGGGCTCGGGGGGTGACAAGTTCGGTATACTGAAACCGTGCCCCAGGTCGCGACAGTTAGCCAGGGTTCGAGGGTGACGAGTCAAATAACCCGGTGATTTTGTCTGGTCAATTCAGGTTAGGCGGCGGGGAGCGCACCGTATGGGGATGGCACTTGAGCGGGGTCGGGACGATGACGTTGATGGACCGTACACCGCCTGGAACGACATCCTCGAACTGGCCGAATGCTACGGCTGGAATCCGACCCGCACCGGCCCACCCCGGCGGACGACGGCGGACGAGTGGTGCGGGACTTACTACACTATGCCCGGGACGCCGCAAGTCTTGGCGGAGGCCCTCAGCCGATTCTTGGCCGGCGAGCCTCCGTCAACCCGTACCGGGTCGCGCCTTGATTATGGCTGGGAGAGGTAACGGCCGGTATGGCTTTCGGCAACCTTGGCGACTTGATCGGGCGTGCCCATCGCCACGATCTGGCCGCCGAGGTCGCCGCCCTCGGGGCCGAGGTCGATGAGCCAGTCGGCGGCGCGGATCAGGTCGAGGTTGTGCTCGATGACGACCACCGTGTTGCCAAGATCGACCAGGCGGCGCAGGACGCGGAGCAGGTTGGACACGTCGGCGAAGTGGAGGCCGGTCGTCGGTTCGTCGAGGATGTACAGGGTCTTGCCGGTGGCGGGTCGGCCGAGTTCGGCGGCCAGCTTCACGCGCTGGGCCTCGCCGCCGGAGAGGGTGGTGCTCGATTGGCCGAGGGTCACGTAACCAAGGCCGGCCTCATGCAACGATTCCAAAGGGCGACGGACCCGAGGCACGGCGTCGAACAAGGTCAGGGCCTCGTCAACCCGAAGACCGAGCACGTCGCCGATGGACTTTCCTTTATAGCGGGCCTCCAGGGTCGGTCGGTTGAATCGCTGGCCGCCGCAGGCCTCACAAGGGACGGACAGATCGGGCAAAAACTGCATTTCGATCCGACGCATTCCTTGACCGGCGCAGACCTCGCAACGGCCGCCAGCGACGTTGAAGCTGAACCGGCTGGCCTTGTAGCCGCGAATCTTGGAAGTGCGCGTATGAGCGTAAAGGCGGCGGATTTCGTCGTAAACGTTGGCATACGTTGCCGGGGTCGAACGCGGTGAGCGTCCAATCGGCGTCTGATCGATGGCGATCAGCTTATCGAGAGCGTCCACGCCGTCAATCCGAGCGTAAAGACCGGGCTTTGGCCCGACCCCTTCAAGCTGGCGACGAACCGCGCGAACCAAAACGTCTTGAACCAGGGTGCTCTTGCCGGAGCCGCTGACGCCGGTCACGCAGGTCAGGGAACCGACGGGAACGCGGGTCGTCACGCCTTTCAAATTATGAGCGCGGGCGCCTTTGATAGTGAGCCAGGCAGGACCCAAAGGGGGGCGATCCAAAGCGTCGGCCGCGACCTGAACCTCGCCTCGCAGGTAGCGGGCCGTGAGCGACTCGCCCGAGTCCACAAGCCGGTCAGGGGGGCCAAAGGCGACAACTCGGCCGCCTTCGGGGCCGGCGCCGGGGCCAAGGTCGATCATCCAGTCGGCGGCGCGGATGACCGATTCATCGTGCTCGACGACGACGACGCTGTTGCCTTGATCGCGCAGGTCGGTCAGGCTGGTTAACAGGCGGTCGGTGTCTCGGGGGTGCAATCCGGCCGTCGGCTCGTCGAGCAAGAAACAGACGCCGACCAGGCCAGAGCCAATCTGCGTGGCCAGGCGGACCCGTTGAAGCTCGCCGCCGGAGAGGGTGTCGGCCCCTCGAGCCAGAGTCAAGTAGCCGAGCCCGACCTTGAGCAAGTAGTCCAGACGGCCGACGATCTCAAGGACCAAGGGGCGGCCCACCAGGTCAAGCGGCGGCTCGAACCGGAGCCCATCCAGAAACGCTCGGGCCTGACCGACCGGCAAGGCGGAGACCTCCGGAAGCGTCCGACCGCCGACGGTCACGGCGCGTGCTTCGGGCCGGAGCCGAGCCCCTTGGCAATCTGGGCAGACGACCTCGCCTCGGAACGTCCCCAGGGCGGCGCGCTGACGATCGGTCTTCGATCGCTGATATTCTGCATCTAATAAGTGAATTAATCCTTTGTATTTTGAGATTTTGTCGCCGTTGAGAAACTGGCCCAGCGCCTCTGCCGGCCAGGACGCAAGGGGGGCCTGACGGGTCAAGGCATGCCGCTTCAAGAAGGCGGACAACGCGGGGTCTTCGGCCAGGGCCTTGCCGCGCGCGGCGGGCACGACCAGCCAGGGGGCGACGGCCTCTTGATCGATGGACCTGGAATGGTCGGGGATAACCAGTTCCGGGTCAAAGACAGGTCGGGCGCCCAGACCGCCGCAGGTCTTGCAGGCGCCGTAGGGGCTGTTAAAACTGAAGGTCCGGGGTTCGAGAGCTTCGAAGCCGGTGCTGCAGGCGTTGCAGGCGTAATGGATGCTCAGAACACGGTCGTCCCAACCGGTTTCGGTCTGGACCGAGAGGATGACCGTCCCTTCGCCGAGCTTCAAGGCCAGGTCGAGACTCTCGGCCAGTCGTGGGCGAATCCCGTCGCGGACGACCAGGCGATCGACGACGGCCTCAATGGTATGGACCTTGGTTTTCGCCAGTTTTAGAGGTTCGTCGCCCAGCTCGACGATCTGGCCGTCAACTCTCGCCCTGAGCAACTGCGCCCTGCGAATCGCCGCGAAGGCATCGGTGTGCTGCCCCTTGCGTCCCCGGACGATCGGTGCCATGATGATCACCTTGCGCCCTTCTTGCAAGGCAAGGACGCCGCTGATCATCTGCTCGGGAGTCTGTCGATGGATCACCTGGCCGCAGATCGGGCAGTGGGGGATGCCGGCCCTGGCGTAAAGGAGGCGGAGGTAGTCATGGATTTCGGTAACGGTCGCGACGGTGCTCCGAGGGTTGGCCGAGCCAGTCTTCTGGTCAATGGCAACGGTCGGCGGCAAGCCTTCGATCAGGTCCACGTCTGGCCGTTCGAGCTGATCGAGGAACTGGCGGGCGTAGCTGGAGAGCCCTTCGAGATAGCGTCGGCGGCCTTCGGCGTAGAGAGTGTCAAACGCGAGGGTGCTCTTGCCAGAGCCGCTGACGCCGGTCAAGACGACGAGCCGATCGCGAGGAATCTCGACGTCGATGTCACGCAGGTTGTGGACGCGGGCTCCCCGGACCCTGATCGCCTGAGCTTCGTCCATTGAAATCGACGCCGTCCCTCTTGGTTTCCAAAAGCACCAACGATTGAACTTCTCGGCCAGATCGATCAGACTAACGAGAGCGAGCCTGGCTCCGCAAGTCAACGCCAAAGCTTAACGACGGCGCGGGCCAACACTCAAAAATCGAGGGGACGGTCAACGTGCGGGTTACACTTCGTCTGTTCGCCCTGGCCAGGGAACGGGTCGGTCAGCCCGAGGTCGAGCTTGATCTTCCCGAAGCCGCCAAGGTGGCCGACCTTCGCCGAGTCCTGGCCGACGCCTATCCAGAGCTGGCCGGGATCGCGCCAAGCTTGCTGATCGCGGTCGCTTCGGAGTACGCCGACAACGACCGCGACCTGTCGCCCGGGGCCGAGCTGGCCGCCTTCCCGCCGGTCAGCGGCGGCGGCCCGGGTCATGGTTTTTCTTCCTCCATCTGAGTGCGACCCATGATTGAGATCACTGAGTGTTTGATTGATTATGCCGCCTTGACCGAGCGCGTGCGCTCTAACCAAGGGGGGGCCGTCTGCCTGTTCCTGGGCACCGTCCGCGAGCTGACCGACGGCAGGCGCACCGTTGCGTTGCGCTATGAGGCCTATCATGAAATGGCCGCTCCCAAGCTGGCCGAGCTGGAAGTTGAGGCCAGACGCCGTTGGCCAATTCTGGAACTCGCCCTGGTCCACCGGGTCGGCGACCTTGATCTTGGCGAAATCAGCGTGGCCGTTGCTGTCTGTTGCCCGCACCGGGATCAGGCCTTTGAGTCGTGCCGTTGGGTGATCGACACCCTCAAGCAGGTCGTGCCGATCTGGAAAAAGGAAGTCTGGGCCGACGGCAACGAGGAATGGGTCCACCCGAACCTCACCCATCGGCCAGACACTCCAGATCCAACACATCGTTGAGGATCGGTATCGCATCCTCAAATAGATCTCGCCCCCAAAGCTCGGAGGAGTCAATCCTTGGATCGGCAGGACCAGGCCTCACCCCAGACTGCAGAAGGGTCGGAACCGGCTGGCTCGGGCGTTCCCGACCAGGTGTTCGGCGAGCGTCGCGCCTTCCTTGAACTCTCGGATCTCGACGTCGAGAGAGTTCGGGCTATGGCGTTGATGTTCCGATCGCACCTTGATGATTTCACGGATTGCTTTTATCAGCACTTGTCTGCGGACCCAACGCCCTCTTCATACCTCACCGACCCGGAGATGGTCGGACGGCTGAAGCAGACGCAGCGGCGTTACTTCGAGAGCATGCTTGAGGTCCAGCTCGACGCGGCGTACGTCTGCGACCGCTTGCGGATCGGGCGGGCGCACGCCGAGGTCGGCCTGGAGCCGCAGTGGTTCCTTGGGGCTTATAACCAGTACGTACAATTCTGCTTCCGACGCTTCGCCCTGCATTGTGAGGGCGGCCTGGACGACTACGTTGAGGGGACGTTGTCCCTGTTGAAGATCATCTTGCTTGACATGGGGCTGGCGCTCGACTCCCACTTCACACAGGCGACCGATGAGTTGCGCAAGGCCCTTCGGCTCATGACTCAGTCGAACGCGGAGCTGAAGGAGTTCGCCAGGCTGGCAAGTCACGACCTGAAGACGCCGTTGGCAACGGTCGCCGGCTATTGCGAGGAATTTCTCGACGAGTTCGGGAACGAGGTCTCGGAGGAGGGGCGAGGGCTGATCGAGACCGCCAGGGCCAAAACGCTCCAGCTTAGTCGCACGATCGATGAACTACTCTCATTAAGCGAGGCCAGCGCGCAGCCATACCACCGCAGCCGGGTCCCGGCTCGCCGGCTGTTTGAAGGGGCACTCGAACGGCTCCGCTCGGAGATCGAGTCAGGCAGAGTGCAGGTCGTCCTTCCCAACGAGATGCCCGAGGTCTTCGTCCATCCCGGTCGGCTTCAAGAGGTTTTCTTCAACCTGATCTCTAACGCTTTGAAATACAATGACAAACCAAACGTGACGGTCAAGGTGAGCGTCGCCGACGGCGAGGGGATGCATGTGTTCCACGTCATCGACAACGGCCCAGGGATCGACGAAGCCGATTATGACAAGATCTTCGCCCCCTTCCGGAGGCTCCCGCAGCACAAGGGCAAGCCTGGATCGGGGCTCGGGCTTTACTTCGTGAAGAACATCGTCGAAGAACGAGGAGGGCGGGTCTGGGTGACGTCGAGGCTTGGGGAAGGGAGTTGCTTCTTCGTCGCGCTGCCGATGGTTGATCCAGGCGTCGTCGGCAAGACGACAGCC
>JBDTIR010000628.1:0-3922 GCA_039936275.1 Isosphaeraceae bacterium
AGACCCGACGACGTCTTTGATGAACTCGGCGGACTCAACAAAACCAAGCCTGGGGTGGTTGCTCCGCATCATTTGATGTGAAACGGCCGCCCCAAGCTGATTTGCTTTGGGATCGATGAACTCACGCGAGCCGATCAAATTGAGATTGCGGCCCATGTCGCGCGGACGTCCCGGCCGCATCCGGTCTTGAGGAAGAACACGCAGGCACGCGATTGCTTGGACAGAGCAAAGGAATCACACCTCGATCAGTCAAAACCCTCTTGCTTTGGACGCCCTGGACGCTGATGATAGCTATCGGAATGCGGCCCTAGCTCAACGGCAGAGCAGGGGACTCATCACTTTTTGAAATCAAAAATGGTGGCGCCGGGGGGCGACCTCCGGATGCGAACCGGGTGAATTGCGGGAAACCTAAACCGTGTCTTGACTAGGAGATTCGGCATGGCAATCCGCAGCCAAGCCTGGTAGGGCTCAAGGTTGCCAGGACGGTTCAGAGACTAGCGGGGTGAGTCCCAACAATAACCCCCGCCGATGAGCGCCCGGCCTCCCTCGTCGCGTTTTTTTTGAGTGACGGTGGAGGATGAGATAGTCCGAGCCCCGTGGAAACGCGGGGGCGTCTTGAATCCCTTGGTTGCAGGTTCGAATCCTGCGGGCCGCACTTTTGCCGTTTCTTGATGATGATTTGTCCAGAGTTCTCCAGACGATGAACCCAGACCCACCGCGCCCGTTCTCGATGCGCGGCCCGGTCCTGGTTCGGGCCGCCCTGGTCTGGCTCCTGGCCTTCGCCCCTTGCCTGGTCCACGGCGCGGGGATCTGGCTCGCGATGGGCGGGCTCGACGGCCTCCGCAGCGTTGACCCGTTGGCGAGACACGACCACCCCATCTACTTCCATAGTTCCTGGATAACCCGAACGTTCCTCCGAAATTCCTGGACGAATGCCGGTTACGATCCCAGCTTCATGGCCGGCTACGCCAAGAGCGTCATCTTTCCCGCTTCCTCCACCTTGCCTGAACTGGTCGTCGCCCTGATCGGGGCGCGCGATCCGATCAGGGTCTACAAATGGTATGTGTTCGCCTCGGCCGCCTTGACCCCCTGGCTGGTGATCGCGGCGGCCTTGGTCTGGCAGATGCGGCCAGGAGCGGCCGGGCTGGCTGCTCTGGTCTATTTGGTGTACGTTTGGACTGACTTCCCGATTTCTTACGTCGGCTTCGGCATGCTGCCCTATTTCCTGGCCGTACCGTTGGGCCTGCTGGTCTTGGCCCTGGTCTGTCGCTATCTTGGGCAAGGGGGGTTCGGCTGGTGGCTGGCGGCGGCCTTGGGATCGTCGTTGGCAGTTCTGGTTCACTTCACGACCGCGATGGTGATTGTTCCCGCGGCGATCTTGGCATACATCGTGGCCTGGCGCGGGGAGGGCCGGTTTTCCAAAGGGCGGCACCTTGGAGTCTGGCTGGTCCCACCGGTCGTGCTCGGCCTGAACGCCTTCTGGTGGTGGCCGGGAATCTGGCTTGCTTCGACCAAGGGAGACAGCGGCTTCGCCTTCGTCCACTCCGCCGAATCGGTGGTCGGCCGGCTCTGGAAGATCTTCCAGGTCGAGCCGACGGCGCAGGCCGTGCTCCTTGGCTTGGCCTTGCCGGGCCTGGCGGTCTTGGCCAGGCGCGACCGATTGGCTTCGGCGGCCCTGGGCGGGTTCCTGGCGGCCGGGTTCGCCTGGGGCTATCTGGCCGGCGGCCTGCCCGGACTCGACTTCCTTCAACCAGGCCGCCACACCTATGCGCTCTACACAGGGGCCGCGTTGGCTTCGGGGTTGGGTCTGGCTGAACTCGTTTCCAAAGTCCGTGAGTCGGGGCGCCGGTTTGCGGTCTGGACGGTCGTCGGCCTGGTTTTGGTGGGCGTGCGGCTCTTCTCGGCTGAGGTTAACGCCTCGGTCAGAAACCAGCTCGCCCTCTCGGGCGCGGACCCGTTCCGGGCGCGGCTTTATGGCCCCGGGCCGTTTTTGTCGAGCCAACCCGGTCCCCATTTCACCTGGCTGATCGACCGGGTTCGCCGACACGTCCGACCCGGGGAACGCTTGCTTTACGAGGAAGGGGGGATCGACAACCCTCGAATCCGCTATCCAGCCCCCGACCCGTTCGAAGGGGGACGGTACAGCGGGCTCTTGCCCTATTTGACCGGCGTTGAGGTTCTGGGAGGACCGTATCTGCGATCGGCCCTGACGACCAACTTCACCCAGTTCGGTGGCGGCGAACTGTTCGAAATGGCCGACTGGGACCGCGATCATTTCGTGCGATACGCGCGGTTGTACCGTCCATCGGCCATTGTCTGCTGGAGCCCCTGGGCGCGTACGTTCTGCCTGAGTCATCCGGACCTGATCGACGTGCTCGACGACGACGGCGCGTTACTGATCGGCCGGGTCAAGGGATTTGCAGGGGCGACCATCGAAGGAGAGGCCGAAGTCGAGGCCAGACCAGCCCGCCTGGTCGTGCGCGGAACTTCGGATGACCTTGACGGCCCATTGGTCCTGCGGTATCACTCCGTCCCATGTTTGCGCAGCCGCCCTTCGGTCCCGATCGTTGAGGTTCGGCTGGAAGGGGACCCGGTGCCGTTCCTGCGCCTGACGCCACCCAAGAAAGGGAACGTCACGCTGGAACTTCGGTTCCCCCTCTGAACAATGGCGATCGAACGACGCCGGACGACTGCGCAACGAATTGGACGCCACCCGTTCCGCATTCCGGCCAAAGCTACTCCAAGGAAGGAGCGCGCCGTGCCGCTTGCCCTCGACGGGGAAATCTCCCCTCGGAAACGCCTCATCCGTCGCGCCGTCTGGATCGGCTACGCGATTACGCTGATCATCGCCGGCGGCTTCCACGCCGGCAAGGCCGCCGACGACCGAGGCGCGTTCGTCCGCTGGCGGCATCAAATCCACGACTTCTGGAAAGGCGAGAATATTTGGGATCGATACATGTATCCCAATCCTCCAATCTTGCCGATCACAATGTCACCCTTGATGGTGCTGCCGCCGGTGGCGGGGGCCATGGTCTGGTTCGCTCTGAAAGCAACCTTGGCGTGCATCTCGGCGGTACTCTGCTTCCGGATGGCCCGCGAGTCTGGCCAGTCCTGGCCGGCTTGGGCGCTTCTGGCGGTACTCTTGTTGAGTCTACGACCAATCTTGAGCGATCTACATCACGGCAATAATAACCTGATTATTCTTGCCCTGGTCGTCGCCGCGCTCTACGCCTGGCGGCAAGGCTACGACGTGCTTGCCGGCCTGACCCTGGCCCTGGCCATCACCTTCAAGGTAACGCCGGCCTTGTTCGTGCCGTACTTCATGTATAAACGCTCATGGCGAACCGTCGGCGCAACCTGCCTGGGCGTGGGCATCTTTTTATTGCTGGTGCCGAGCCTGTTCCTCGGCCCGCAGTTTAACGGCCAGTGCCTGGCGATGTGGTGGCATCGGATTCTCAGCCCCTTTATTGAAAAAGGGATCACCAGCCCGCAAGAGGTCAACCAGTCGATGGTCGGCGTGCTCTCGAGGCTCTTGACCGAGGTCCCTTCGGCCGATGCGCACGGCAACAGCGGCGTGCAGGTGGACCTCAACCTCGTCGCGTGGGATCCTCGACATGTGGTCAAATTCCTCAAATTGATTTCCCTTGCTCTCGTCGGGCTCCTGGCCGTCTTCTGTAGGACCAGGGCGACCCGACGCGACGATCCACGCTTGCTTGGTGAGTTCTCCCTGGTCGTCCTGACGATGCTCTTTGTATCCGAGCGCAGTTGGAAGCACCACTTCGTCACCTTGCTCTTGCCGACGACGTATCTGGTGTACCGCATGGGAATGGCCCAGGCCAGCAAGTCGGTGCGCTGGACGCTCGCGGGGGCCCTGGCCCTGTCGGCGTTCTTGATGGCGACGACCTCCAGCGAACTGGGCGCG